>JAYVRT010000001.1:0-2804 GCA_043776025.1 Archangiaceae bacterium
AAGAGCACGCCGTAGAACGTCGGGTTGTACGGCATCATCATCGCGGGGAAGCGCTCCTGCCCGTGCACCTGCACGCCCGCCTCGTTGTGGAACCCCAGGCTGATGGGCCCGATGCAGCGCTTGACCCCTTCCCGCTTGAGCCAGCCCAGCGCCGACTCGAACAGCGCCGCCGCCAGGCCGGGATCGTTCTGCGACTCGAAGAAGCCCACGAAGCCATCGTGTGTGCCGTGGAAGCGGTTGTAGCGATCGTCGACGATCGCAGCGACCCGGCCGACCACCCGACCCTCGCGACGCGCGAGAAAGAAGGCCGCCCGTGCGTCCTTGAAGAAGGGGTTCTGCTTCGGGTCGAGGAACTCGCGCCGCTCCGCCACGATCGGCGCGACGAAGTTCTCGTCGCCCGCGTAGTGATCCAGCTGGAAACGAATGAACTCGTCCTTGGCCCGGCCCCCCGCCACCTCCTCCACGGTCACATCGGGCGCCCTCACCGCGAACCGCGGGGCTGGTGGCTGGGCTGGACGGGTGCGAACCTGCGACATGTGCGTTTCCTTGTAGAGATCGCGTCTTTTCACGTCAAATTGAGCCACTCTATGCTCACTTTGGCTGACTGAAGTTCTGAGCGGTTGGATCCGGCCCGAACTACCCCGAAAGCACCTCCAGCCTGCTTTCAGACCTGCTTTTCCTCATTTTCGAGCAAATAATTGCTCACTATCGAGGCTTTATGCACGACATTGCCATCCTCGAACTGAGTCGAATATGCACATAACTCCATGAACTTCCCGCGTCATTCGTCGAGCGTTCGAATCGCGTGAAGTGTGTATCGGCGGTGCCACAGAGGGCTCGTGGGAGGGTCAAACGCTTGACCACCCTCCGAGCAGACACGTATCAAGGTGGCACTTCCCGCTGGAGAACGCATGCCACAGATCTTCGACTACCCCAACCTCATCGCAGCCCTGGACGCCGGCAAGGGCATGACCACCAAGGGGTACACCTTTCTCGACCGCGACCAGGAGGGTCAGTTCTACAGCTTCGAGAAGCTGCGCGAGGAGGCGATGCGTCGCGCCGCGCACTTCCGGCACTACGGCCTCAAGAAGGGTGACCGGCTGGCGATGGTGGTGCCCGACGGTGAGGACTTCGTCCCCACGTTCCTCGCCGCCGTCTGGGCCGGAATCGTGCCTGTCCCGCTGTACCCGCCGCTCTCGATGGGCAAGCTCGACGCGTACATCGACACGCTCGTGGCGATCATGGGCAAGGCGAAGCCGACCTACCTCGTGACCAACGAGAAGGTGCAGGCAGTGCTCTGGGGCGGCATCTCGAAGGTCGCGTCCGTGAAGGGCGTGATCACCACCGAGGAGCTCCGCGGGCCCGCTCCGGAAGGTGTGAGCCAGGAGAAGGCCGAGGTCACCGACGACGACCTGTGCTTCCTGCAGTTCACCTCGGGCTCGACCTCGACTCCGAAGGGCGTCTCGGTCACCCACGGCAGCCTGCGCGCGAACGCCTGGGCGATCATGCGGGACGGCCTGCAGTCGGACACCGACATCGACCACGGCGTCTCGTGGCTGCCGCTGTACCACGACATGGGGCTCATCGGTTTCGTGATTGCCCCGCTCTTCCACCGCGTCTCGGTGACGTTCATTCCCACCCTCACCTTCGTGCGCAACGCGACCATCTGGCTGCGCACCATTCACCGCGTGAAGGGCACGATCAGCTTCGCGCCGAACTTCGCGTACGCGCTCGCGGTCAAGCGCGCCAAGCCCGAGCAGCTCGCCTCGCTCGACCTCTCGTCGATGCGCCACTTCGGCTGCGGCGCTGAGCCCATCAACCCCACCACGATGCGCTCGTTCGTGGAGACGTTCAGCAAGGCCGGCCTCAAGCCGCAGGCGCTCCTGCCCTGTTACGGAATGGCCGAGGCGACGCTCGCGATCAGCTTCATCGGCGTCGAAGAAGAGCTCTCCACCGACGTGATCGACACCGACGTCTACCAGCAGGATCGCCGCGCCGAGCCCGTGCCGGTCGAGAAGCTGGCGAAGGGCGGCGCGCAGGAGTTCGTCTCGTGCGGTCGCGCCTTCCCCCGCCACGAGATCGGCGTGTTCGACGACGCGGGCAAGCGCCTGAACGATCGCCGCATCGGTGAGATCTGGGTGCGCGGCCCGTCGATCGCCAGGGGCTACTTCGAGGACGCCGAGGCCACCGAGAAGACCTTCGGCAACGGCTGGCTCAAGACGGGCGACTACGGCTACCTCGTCAACGGCAACACGTACATTACAGGTCGCAAGAAGGACATCATCATCATCAACGGGCGCAACTACGACCCGCAGCGCATGGAGTGGATCGTCGACGAGCTCCCCGAGGTGCGGAAGGGCTCCACCGTCGCGCTGTCCCGCCCCGGCTCACAGAGCGAAGAGCTCGTGATCGTGATCGAGTCGCGCACGCAGAAGCCGGCCGAGTTGATCGAGCTGGTGAAGCAGAAGATCAACGAGAACCTGCAGCTCATGCCCGTCGACGTGGTGATCGCGCCGGTCGGCTCGCTGCCCAAGACGAGCAGCGGAAAGCTGCAGCGCGCGAAGACCCGCCTGCAGTACCTCGCCGGTGAGATCGGCAAGGAAGGCAACCGCACGCTGGGCGGCAACGGCGAGAAGCTGGTCGTCGCCCGCCACGTCGCGAAGTCGCTGCTCGGCCGCGCACAGCACCGGGCGAAGCGGGTGGTCGAACACACCCTCGAGATCCGCTCCGTCTCGGACGCCATGTCGAAGTTCAAGCTCGTCGGCGCCTACGCCCAGAAACGCGTCAGCCGCATCCTGGGCTGA
>JAYVRT010000002.1:0-2804 GCA_043776025.1 Archangiaceae bacterium
GGTTCTTCTCACTCGTCCTCTCGTTCTTCCTCACCTTCCCCTACGACAGCCTGAAGGATCTCGCGCGCTCGACCGCCGACGCCAACGGCTACTTCGTGAAGATCGACTCGCTCGGGCCGGGCTTCTTCGCCTTCAAGGCCAAGGGCGTGCGGATCTCGGCGAAGTCCAGCGATCCGGCGGCGCCCCCTCCCCCAGAGTTGGTGATCGACGAGATCAGCGTCAGCCCGAAGATCTTCCCGCTCGGCACCAAGGTGTCGATCAAGGCGCTCGACGGCAGCATCGGCGTCTCGGTGGACAGCTTCGCCTTCTACCGGATGGCGACCGGCCTGGGGATGAGCCGCAAGGAAGGCCCAGGCACCGCCAACCTCGCGGTCCACGTCGACGAGGTCGATCTCTCGCGCGGCAACCTCGACGGCTTCACCGGCATCAAGTTTGGTGGACGGGTCTCGGTCGACGGGCAGTTCGAGGCGCCGATGGTCAGCAGCGGCAATGGCTTCGAGCCGGATCTCGCTCAGGCGTCGGGCACGCTCAGCCTCGAGACCCGGGGCCTGGCGATCAACGGCGGCACCGCGAACATCGTGATCCCGATGTACGGCGCGGAGCCGACGCCGCTCGACCTGCCAAAGATCGTGATCGGCGAGCTGAGCGGGAAGCTGAAGGCCGACAAGGGCGCCGCGACGATCGAAGAGTTCAAGAGCAAGAGCGCCGACCTGGAGATCGGCGTCACCGGCACGCTGAAGCTGGCGAAGGCGCTCGCCTACGCCGAGCCGAACCTGGAGATCCGCTTCAAGCCCGACGCCGAGTTCCAGAAGCGGCTCGGGTTGATCGGCAGCGCCCTGTCCGCCGTCGGGCCGGACCCGAAGGACCCCGCCTGGCGCCTCGGACACCTCACGGGCTTCCTCGGCCGGCCGAACTTCCGTTGAAGGCCTGGAAGACGCTGGGGCAGGCGGTGGGCCTCGAGGGCCGCCCGCTGGTGCTGCAGGAGCGCGACGGCGTCTTCGTCATCCGCTCCGGCGGCCGCGAGCTGATGTCGAGCGCGCGCCACCACTCGGAGGAGGCGATGGCCGAGGAAGGCCTGAAGCGGGTGAAGGGGAAGCAGCCGGTGGTGCTGATCGGCGGGCTCGGGCTCGGCTACACCGTGCGCGCCGCGCTCGACCGCCTGCCGCCGGACGCGGGCGAGGTGGTGGTGGCGGAGATCTCTCCCCACGTCATCGACTGGAACCGGGGCCCTCTGGGGCCACTGGCCGGCAAGCCGCTCAACGATCGCCGTGTCACCGTCGAGCTCGCCGATGTCGCCAGGGTGATCGCCGCGGCGCGCGAGCGCTTCGACGCGGTGCTGCTCGACGTCGACCTCGGCCCGAGCGCGATGGCCACCCGCGACACCCAGAAGCTCTACGAGGGCAAGGGGATTGCGGCGCTCAAGGCGGCGCTCAAACCCAAAGGCGTGCTGGTGGTCTGGTCCGCCGGCCCCGACGCACCCTTCTTGAGCCGGCTGGGCAAGGCCGGCTTCGAGGCGACGATGGAGCGCAGCCAGGCCCACCTGGGCGGCTCGGCCTCTCACGTCCTCTTCATCGCGACCCTGCGTTAAGGGCCTGAAATTGGATTGCCCGATCGTTCTCGCGGCCGATCCATCCCCGCCCGCTTTGTTGCGCTCCCTCTGCGCACCGAGCAGTGCGCGACGGGCGCGCGCCTCGCTGGCGGGGCGCCTCGACCGCGATCCGCTCGGGTAATCCGTTCTCAGGCCCTAAGCGTCGAACTTCTTCTCGTTGCGCTGGTCGAAGCTCCAGATGCCGGCGCCGTTGGCGACGAATTGGATCAGCGCGGCGGTGAAGCCGACGTTCGCGAGCGCGATGTAGCGCGCGGTGCCCGCGGGGAAGAAGGCGAGCACCAGGGCCGTCACCAGCCCGAGGTAGACGATGACGCCGGCCGCCACCTGGCGGGTGCCGATGCCCACTGCGAGGAGAATGCCGGCGCCAATCTCGAAGGCGGCGCCGACCCCCAGCGGGAACCCGGCGTCGTTGAGGTTGAGGTCGGTGAGGCTCTGGGTCGCGGCGCTGAAGTGAATCAGCTTGTCGAGGCCGGCGACGATGAAGACCGCCGCCAGCATCAGCCGGCTCGCGAAGGCGAGGACGGCGCGCCGCCGAACAGCCCGCGCCGCATCGGCCAGCTGCGCCTGCTCTTCGGCTTCCAACGCCAGACGCGCCGCGTCGGGGTCATGGTGAATCGGGGCGTTGCTCTGGCGGTGCACCTGCAGGTCCGAGGCTGGGGTCATGGTCGTGTCCTCCGGCCGGCTTCAAGAGCAAGGACGGTGCCTTCGGACTCCCCTCTGAAGTGCAGGCGGATGCTGCCGCAAGAATTGCGTGCCCGATGGGGGGCGCAATTCCTGCGGACGACCCGCCTGGTCGTGCAGCCGGAGAAGCCGTGAGCGCTAGAAGATCCAGCCGACGCCGATCGTGCCGTTGGGCCCGGCGGTGACGTTCTGCTGCACGCCGGGCAGCCCCCCGGGCCCCTGGATCGTATTCTGCTGCACGCCGAAGATGCCGCCGAGCAGGATCCGCAGCGAGAGGCCGACCTGGGTGGTGAAGGCGTAGCCGACGTAGGCGCCGATGGTGGCTCCGAGTGTCTCTCCACCCGAATAGCCCCGAAACGGCTGGAGCGTCGGGTTGACCCGCAGATCGAGCGAGCCGAGCAGCGCGTGGCGCGGCGGGCGATCGGTCGCGGCCCCGAGGAACCAGCCGGTGACTCCGAGCCCCGTCTGAAGGTTGAACACCACCCAGCCGACCTTCGCTTCGATCGACACCCGG
>JAYVRT010000003.1:0-2803 GCA_043776025.1 Archangiaceae bacterium
GTGCAGCCGCTGCCGAAGCGCGGGCCAGCCCGCGGGCACCCGGAACTCGTAGCCGGGGAACTTGAGGACGTCGAAGCCGTCGGGGTCGAGCGGGTGCCACTTGAGCTGCTTTCGCACCCCGAGGAAGTCGAAGTACTTCGCCAGCGTCCCCCCGTCGTCCAGCCCGCCGAGGTAGTGAAACCCGGTGTCGTAAGGGACCTTCTTGCGGAAGAAGCGGTGGAGGCAGCCGCCCGGCCGGTAGTGCTGCTCGAGGACGCAGACCTTGAAGCCTTCCTTCGCCAGCAGCAGCGCGCAGGTCAGGCCGCCTTGCCCTGAGCCGACGATCACCACGTCGAAGTGGTCTTCGCCCAAGCCCGTCGCTGGTTGAAAGTCGCCCCGCATCGTGACGGCGCTACAGCATCTTGCCGGGATCGCCCGCGTAGCCCATCAGCTCGGCCTCGGCGATCCGTTGGGTGCCCGCGCGGACCTTGCCCTTGCCGTTGAGGGTGCTGAAGCGCTCGGCGCCGACGGTGACTTCGTAGGTCACCTCTTTGCCCGGCTCGACGATGCCGCGAAAGCGCGCCCGGTCGATGCCGACGAGGAACACCCGCGGCGTCTTGCGGTGGTAGAGCGCGTAGTAGGCCATCGTCTGCGCCAGCCCCTCGAGCAGCAGCACCCCGGGGACCACCGGGTGCTCGGGGAAGTGGCCCTTGAAGTAGGCCTCGTCCTCGCGAAAGGTGCGGACCCCGACCACCTTCGTCTCGGTGAGCTCGATGATCCGATCGACGAAGAGAAACGGCGGCCGGTGCGGCAGGATCTCGGTGACTTCAGGCAGGGTCATGACGGATCACCTCTCTTCAGACGAAGGTCACGACAGCGCGCGGAGCACCACCGAGCCGTTGGTGCCTCCGAAGCCGAAGGAGTTCTTCAGCACCGTGCGCGGCCGCAGGGCGAGGCTCGCGATCGGCAGGTTCAACCCGGCGCAGGCGGCGTCGGGCTCGGAGAGGTTCGGGTTCCCGGCGATGAACCCGTCGCGCATCATCAGCAACGAGTAGACGAGCTCGCCGGCGCCCGACATCCAGCACTCGTGGCCGGTGAGCCCCTTGGTGGACGACACTGGGGCAGGGTGGCCCCCGAGCACCTCGAGGATCGCCTTCGCCTCGACCGCGTCGCCCGCGGGAGTCGAGGTGGCGTGGGCGTTGACGTAGTCGAGCTCGCTGGGGTGCACCCGGGCGAACTTCAGGGCCTGCTCCATTGCCCGCCGCGCTCCGTCGCCCGAAGGGTTGGTGAGGTGGCCGCCGTCACAGGAGAAGGCGTAGCCGAGGACTTCGGCGTAGATCTTCGCGTTGCGCGCCCGGGCGGAATCGATCGACTCGACGATCAGCGCTGCGCCGCCGCCCGAGGGCACCAGCCCATCGCGGCCCTTGTCGAATGGCCGCGAGGCTTTCGCCGGGTCGCCCTCGCGGGTGGAGAGCGCGCCGAGGGCGTCGAAGGCGGCCATGCCCTGCCACGCGGTCTCCTGGGCGCCGCCGCAGATCACGATCTCCTGCATTCCCTGGGCGATCATCATCGACGCCTGGCCGAGCGCGTGGAGCCCCGAGGCGCACGCGGCGGACAGCGACCAGCACGCCCCCTGGACGCCGAAGAGCGCCGAGAGGTTCATGCTCACCGTCGAGTTCATCACCTTGATGATGTGCCCGCTGCCGAGGGCCTGGGTGCGCTTGGTTTGATCGAGCTGGCCGAAGAGCTCCTGGGCGGACTCGCAGGTCGAGTCGTTGCCGAAGATCACGCCGACGTCGGGGTGGGCCAGCCGTTCGCGGGGCAGGCCCGAGTCGGTGACCGCGTCGAGCGCCGCCGCGCAGCCGTAGCCCGCCGCCTGACCCATCGTCTTGCGCGCTTTGCGGTCGAACCGGGCAGCGAGGTCAAAGTCTCTAATGATCCCCGTAAGCGAGGACCGAAAGCCCCGGGCCTTTCTTTCGGGATCAATTCCGATCGATCCGACGCCGTCGCGCAACGAAGTACTGACGCCCGCGAGGGTGGTCCCAAGCGTAGAAATCGTGCCGATGCCGGTGATGACTGCGCGACGCATGAAGAGCCGCGCGGATAACATGGAAGGCCTTGAAATGGAATTGACCCGAAGCCCTACGGTTGCTAGCGACGCCCCCGAAATGTCGGACTCGTCCAAGGCCGCGGCCGCCCAAAACATCGTGCTCGACACGCTGGTCAGCGAGTTCGAACTCGAGCGGGACAAGCTGATGCCCACCGCGCGTTTGCGGGAAGATCTGGGCCTCGACAGCCTCGACGGCGTCGACCTGATCGTTGCGCTGGAGAAGGCGCTGCAGGTGCAGATCCCCGAGACCGATGCCCGGCAGATGCGCACCGTCGCGGACATCTTCGTCTTCATCGACAAAGCGATCTCCGCGCTGGAAACCGCGCAGAATCAGGCCCCCGCCGAAACGAAGTAACCCGAAGGGATCGTTCAGACCGCGGCCGGCAACTACGAAGTCAACCCCATGACTTCTCTGCTCGCCCTGCTGATTCTCACCCAATCGCCCACCGTCGACGCCGAGGTCTTCGTCGATCGGGGGGACACGTACATCCGCGCCGGGAGCAACAACGGCCTCGAGGTCGGCGCCCCGCTCGAGGTGCTCGACGCCAAGGGGCGGACGGTGGTTGGAAGCGCCGTGGTGATGGAGGTCTGGGAGGCGCTGGCGCGAATCAGCATCGACTCCCGCGCCGCCGCCCATGCGCCGTTGAAGCTGGTGCGGGTCGGTCGGGCCCAGGAGTTCGCTCCTCCGCCCGCCGCCGAGGTGGCGCCGCCCCC
>JAYVRT010000004.1:0-2800 GCA_043776025.1 Archangiaceae bacterium
TCGCTCAACGAGCTGTGTGAGCTCGCCGCGGGCAGCAGCATTCCCGCGAAGAGCTGGGCAGGCCTCGGCGCGGCGGCCGACGGTCTCAGCGCGGACGGCGACACGCCGCTGTGTCTGGCCGCGAAGAAGGGTCACACCGAGTTGGTGCACGGCCTGGTCGAGGGCGGGGCGAACATGGACTTCGTCGACGGCGCGAAGCGTTCAGCGCTCATGTTCGCGGCGTTCCAGGGGCACGGCGCGGTCGTCCAGTTTCTCGTCGAGCGGGGCGCCGCGCTCAACCTGGTGAGCGGCGCCGACTTCACCGCGCTCGACTACGCGCTCAAGGGCATCGAGGTGCCGATCGCGAAGTTCCTCCATGGCCGCGGCGCGAAGCTGGGCGACCTCGCCAGCGTGATGAGCTTCATCTGCGAGAAGGGCGAGGCTGAGCTGGTGAAGATCGCCCTCACGCAAGACCCACCGCTCGACACCCTCGACGGCAACGGCATCACGCCGCTCCACTACGCGGCGATCCGCGGGGCCACGGAGGTGGCGGCGTTGCTCCTCGAGAAGGGCGCGGGGGTCGACGTGAAGGCGAAGAACGGGTCGACCGCGCTCAAGTTCGCGCAGGACGCGGGGCACGCAGAGTTGGTGGCGCTGCTGCAGAAGCACGGCGCGAAGGCGGTCTGACGCGTCACCCCTGCCGAGCATCAATATGAGGCCGCCGAGCACGGGATTGAGGACGAAAGGAGCCGCAGTCAACGCCCATGGCCAGGGGCGGTCTCGTTCCAAGCGTTATTAAAGGGTGCTTTAATAAGAGCCGAAATGGAGAACCCCTATTAAAGCGCGTGTCACGGGGCATTTCGTCCGCGGCCGCCTCGAGGCTGACGTCTTCGAGGCCTTCGTTCCGAAGCCGCTCCCTCCGAGCCCGCCGCTCGAGCTCGACTCCAGGCTCCTCGAGCGGGCCGAGCGAGCCGTGCTCCGGCTCGACGGCGTGAGCGCGCTCCTGCCCGACACGTCACTCTTCGTCTACTCCTGGGTCCGGAAGGAGGCGCTCCTCTCCGCGCAGATCGAGGGCACGCAGTCCTCCTTCAGCGACCTGCTGCTCTTCGAGACCAGGCAAGCGCCCGGCGCTCCACTCGACGACGTGCGCGAGGTGTCTGATTACGTCGCAGCCCTCGAGGAAGGTATGGAGGCGCTTCGGCTGGGGCAGCGGGTCTCGTCAGCCTTGCTCAAGAAGCTTCACCGCACGCTGCTTCGGAGTGGCCGCGGCGCTGAGCGCTCACCGGGCTTGTTTCGCAAGAAGCAGGTCTGGATTGGCGGTGACCGACCGAGCCGAGCGCGCTTCGTGCCCCCGCCGCCCTCGCACGTCGCGCGCTGCATGAAGGAGCTGGACCGGTTCCTGCGCACCTCACGGCTCCCGACCCTGGTGAAGATCGCGCTGGCGCACGTTCAGCTCGAGACGATTCACCCGTTCCGCGACGGCAAAGGCCGCCTCGGTCGCTTGATGATCAGCTTGCTGCTGTGTGAGGGCGGGTGGCTGGCTGAGCCACTGCTCTACGCGAGCGTCTATTTGAAGACCCACCGGCGCGAGTACTACGACCGGCTCCAGGCGGTTCGAAGCGAGGGGGACTGGGAAGGCTGGGTGCGCTTCTTCCTTGGAGGAGTGGTGGCCTCGGCCGAGCAAGCGCTTGCGGAGGCGCGGCGGATCCTCGGGCAGTTCGAGCACGATCGACGCCTGCTGTCGGTTTCGCCCAGCGCGCTGGCGGTGTTCGCGCGGCTCCAGCGCAGGCCCATCTCGACGGTCGCGCAGCTTCAGCGCTCGACAGGTCTGACCTATCCGACCGTCGCGGGGGCGCTCGAGCGGATGAAGAAGCTGCGAATCATCACCGAGCTGACTGGCCAGAAACGCAACCGGCTCTTCTCGTACGCGCCGTACATCGCCATCTTGAGCGAGGGCACCGAGCCGCTGGGTTCATAGCTTCTGCGCGAGGCCCCACTTCACCACCGGCGCCGCCGCCTTCGCCTGCTCGAGCACCCAGCCCTTGAAGCCTGCGCCGAAGCGTACGCTCTTCGGAATGTCTTCGCGGCTGAGCGCGAGCGCCTTGTTCTTGAGCAACTCCACGCGCGGATGATCAGGACTCACGCCCGGAGGCGGCCGCTTCAACCGTTCCATCGAGTCCGGCACCAGCCCCGTCTTCCCCGCGGTCGCGATCAGCTTCGCCAGCGCGGGTCCCACCTTCTCGTCGAGCAGTTGCTTGCGCAGCTTCCGCAGGCTCGGCGTCTCGAGCATGTAGAAGCCGAAGGCCACTACCTCCTTGAGTCCGAGGTGGAGGTAGAGCGCCGCCGGCCCTTCCATCGGCTTGAAGCCGTCGAACGGAATCATGCCCGCGACGTTCGTCTTGTACGGGCTCTTGTCCTTCGAGAAGCGGACGTCGCGGTTGAGCCGGAAGAGCTTCGTGGGCCCGAGCTTGCGGCCGTAGATCTTCTCGAGCGGCGCGCGCAGCTCAGCGAGGAGCGAGGTCATCGGCGCCAGCCACAGCTGCTCGTAGCCGGCCTTGTTCGCCTGGAACCACTCGCGGTTCTGCGCCACCGCGAGGCTCTCGAACCAGCTCAGGCCGGGCTTCGGAAAACCGGTGAAGGGACCGACGCTGGGCACCGGCTTCTTCGTGGCCATGCGCCGCTCTTACTACGGGCTCGCCGACGCCCCGGTCTCTTCGGTGAAGAGCGGATCAGTCGACGACGCCTTGCGCGGACGGCCGCGCTTCTTCGGCGCGGGGGCAGCTTCACCCTCGACGATTCCCTCGGCGCGCGGACTCGTCGC
>JAYVRT010000005.1:0-2797 GCA_043776025.1 Archangiaceae bacterium
TGCCGCCGCCGGAGCCGCCGCCTGAGCCGCCGTCACCGCCGCTGCAGCCCGCCATCACCAACGCCCCAACCAATAGACACGCCGCTGCTCTCATAAGAACCCCCCCGAAAATGGAGGCGTCCGCCTAGCAGGGAGAAGCCCAAATCGCCTAGCTGGATCTCGCATTCCCCGCGGCGGCGGTCGCGGGTGGCACCCGGCAGCGGCTCGTTGACCGGCCCCAACCCATCGATTACTTGGGCTGCGTGCACGGTCGTCCCGACAAGCAGGTGGTCGAACTCACGGTCAACGGCGAGCGCCACCAGGTTGCGCTCGAGCCGCGGACGACGTTGCTCGAGGCGCTGCGGTACACGCTGCGGCTCACGGGGAGCAAGCAGGGCTGCGACAAGGGAGACTGCGGTGCTTGCACGGTGCTCGTCGACGGCACCCCGACGCTCAGCTGCATCCGCCTCGCCCTCGAGGCGACCGGCCACCGGATCACCACCATCGAGGGCCTGGCGACGAAGGGCTGCATGCACGCGGTGCAGGACGCGTTCGACCTCTGCGGCGCGCTGCAGTGCGGCTTCTGCCAGTCCGGGATGATGCTGTCCGCCGCGGCGTTGCTCGAGCGCAACCCGAAGCCGTCGCGCGACGAGATCAAGCACGCGCTGTCCGGCAACCTCTGCCGCTGCACCGGCTACACCCAGATCCTCGACGCGGTCGAGGTCGCCTCCGGCCAGCGGCAGATTCCCGAGCGCGACGAGCGCCCCACCACCGGGAAGTCGGCGCGATGAACGGGAAACACGCGGTGGTCGGCCGGCGGCTGCGCAAGCTCGATGGGCTGAAGAAGGCGACCGGCGAGGCGATGTACGCCGACGATCTCCAGCTGCCGCGGATGCTGCACTGCAAGCTGCTGCGCAGCCCCCACGCCCACGCGCGGATCAAGAAGATCGACTTCACCCGCTGCCTCGCCCACCCCGGGGTGGTGGCGGTGCTCGAGGGCAGCGAGTTCCCCACCCGCTACGGCGTCATCCCCTGGACCCCTGACGAGCAGGCGCTCGCCGCGGACAAGGCGCGCTTCATCGGTGACGAGGTGGCCGCGGTCGCCGCGGTCGACGAGCTGGCGGCGGAAGAAGCGCTCGAGCTGATCGACGTCGACTGGGAAATTCTCCCCGCGCTGGTCGAGCCCGAGGCCGCGCTCGCCCCGGGCGCGCCGCAGATCCACGAGGGCACCAGGCACGGCAACGTCAGCAAGCACGTCGACCTCGCCTTCGGAGACGTCGACGCCGCGCTGAAGAACAGCGCCGCGGTCGCCGAGCAGGAGTTCTTCTACGCCGGCTCGACCCACGCGGCGATCGAGCCCCACTGCGCCGTCGCCCAGTACGACCCCGAGGGCAACCTCACGCTCTACAGCTCGACGCAGATCCCCCACTACGTGCACCGCGAGCTGTCGAAGGTGCTTCAGCTCGACCCGGCGCGCATCCGGGTGATCCAGCCCTTCATCGGCGGCGCGTTCGGCGGCAAGTCCGACCCGTTCTCGCTCGAGTTCGTCGTCTGCGCCCTGGCGATGAAGACCGGCCGACCGGTGAAGTGTCTGTTCACCCGCGAGGAGGTCTTCTGGGCCCACCGCGGCCGCCACCCGATGAAGATGAAGTTCTCCGTCGGCCTCGCGCCTGACGGGAAGATCGAAGCGGTCGACTCGAAGATCCAGATCGACGGCGGCGCCTACTCCAGCTTCGGCCTCGTCACCGCCTACTACTCGGGCCAGCTGCTCACCGGCCCCTACGCCTTCGGCACCTACCGCTTCGACTCCACCCGGGTCTTCACCAACAAGCCGCCCTGCGGCCCCAAGCGCGGCCACGGCAGCGTCCAGCCGCGCTTCGCCTTCGAGGTCGCGCTGGACATCGCCGCGACCCAGCTGGGGTTGGATCCGATCGCCGTCCGCCGCCGCAACTTCATCGGCGAGAACGTCCAGACGATCAACGGGCAGAGGATCACCTCGAACGGCTTTCTTCAGTGCCTCGACGCGGTCGAGAAGGCGAGCGGCTGGAAGCAGCGGAAGGGGAAGCTCGGCCATGGGCGCGGCCTCGGCGTCGCTGGCTCGATGTACATCTCGGGCACCGCCTATCCGATCTACCCCAATCAGATGCCGCAGTCGGGGATCCAGGTGAAGCTCGACCGCTCGGGCAAGGTGACGATCTTCTCCGGCGCCTCGGACATCGGGCAAGGCACCAACTCGCTGCCGGCGTACCTGATCGCGGAGGAGCTCGGCTGCGACCCGCGCGACTGCCACGTCGTCGTCAGCGACACCGATCTGACTCCGGTGGACATGGGCGCTTACTCCAGCCGTGGGACGTTCATGGTCGGCATCGCCTGCGTCGAGGCGGGGCAGCGGCTGTGGGCGCAGATCTCCGCGGCGGTGGGAGAGAAGTGGGGCATCGACGCCGCCGGGGTCGACGGCAGCCTCGGGACGATCTTCGGCCCCAACGACGATCAGCGGATGTCCTTTCGCGACGCGGTGCAGCTGACCGAGGCGAAGTTCGGCACCCTGGGCTCCACCGGCAGCTACCGCACCAGGCAGCTGGGCGGCGATTACCGGGGCGGGACGATCGGCGCCTCGCCCGCGTACAGCTTCACCGCCCACGTCGCCGAGGTCGCGGTCGATCTCGAGACCGGCTTCTGGAAGGTGGAGAAGCTGTGGGCCGCCCACGACTGCGGCAAGGCGATCAACCCCACTCTCGTCGAGGGCCAGATCGAGGGCAGCGTCTACATGGGCTGGGCCGAGGCGGCGATGGAGGAGATGACCTATCTGCCCTCTGGC
>JAYVRT010000006.1:0-2797 GCA_043776025.1 Archangiaceae bacterium
GGCGCTCGCGGACTACATCGCCCGGCGGAGCGAGGTGAAGACCTAGACCGGCGCGTGCACCTCGACGACCCTACTTGCAGTGCCCCGTGCCGCAGACCCCGACGATGCCGACCGCGATGCCGGTGGCCAGCGCCGCAGCTGTGAAGGCCAGTACGAGCTTGAGGGTGCCGGGCGGTGCGCTGTTGAGGGTCGCAATCTGCTCGCTCTGGGTGGTCACCAGGGACGTCAGGCGCACCTTCTCGTCGCGCTCCTTGGCGGCCTGCTGGTGAGTGGCGCAGACGACACCAGGCGCGAGCGGCTCGACTCCGGTGATGACGGACACGCTGCCATCGTCGGCAATCAGCTCAGGCGGGCGCAGCGGGGCATCGGCGCCCCCGTCCTGCGCAAGGAGCGACGCCACGAGCAGCGCGCCAATCACGACTTCACCGCCAGCACATCAGCCGGGTCCTGTCCCTGCGCAGCCGCCACAGCCCTTGAGGCGATGTCCTGCGCCTGCTGGTGAGCCGCCGCGATGTTCTTCTGCGCGTCGAGCTTGAGGGCGGTCCGCTGGGAGACGACGTGCGCGGTCGCCCACGCGGCGATGCCAGCCAGCCCGGTCTGGAGTACCGGGGCCACCAGCGGGAGGAACATCAGCGCCTGCGGAGGAATCGCCGGGTTCGCCAGCAGAGCGGGCAGGTCCGCGCCGACCTTGGTGGCGAGGTAGCCGATGATGCCGTAGAGGACGAGGAGGCCCCAGCCCTCGATTGAGGCAAAGGCCGACTTCGGCTGCGACGGGGCAAGAGGGGCGGCGGGGTCGGTCATCGGGTGCTCCTTGGGCGTGGAACGAAGGGGTTGCGCGGCGGTTTCGGCGGGTGCTTCACGGGCCGGCGCGGCGGCGCCAGCTCAAGTCCGGTGGTCGGCATCTTCAGCTCTGCTTGGTTTCGTCGGAGGCAGCAGCGGCCGGCGAGGTCAGAAGGGCTGCGAGCGCGCCCTTCACGTCGTCGGCGTGCAAGCACTCCTTGAGGTTGGGCTGCGGATCGTTCGTCGCGATGATCGCCAGCTTCCCGTTGCAGAAGTCGTTGCCTGCCTGAGCGTCGTAGAGGATGCCCGAGGTGATGTTCCCGGCCCAGTCGATCAACACCACCTTGTCTCCGTTCTTCGCTTCGCGTCCGTTCTTGTAGTGCATGGCTGCTCCGAGTTCTGTGGGTGGAATTAGCTGTGAACGAAGAAGAAGACGGGCAGGGCGCCGGGACCCGACAGCCGGCCGAAGCCGTGTTCGATGGGCTCGTTGGTGAAGTTCCGCTGGCCGGCCTGCGCGATGTGAAACCCGGGCGTGCTCGAGCTCGGGGTACCGACGGCGATGTGCCCGTGCCCGTGCGGGTTCTTGTAGACCGCGACGACGGGGCAGCCGCGCTCGGCGCAGAACTGGGCCTCGACGACGTCGGCGGCGACCCAGCCGGCTGCGACTCCCTCGACGCCGGGGAACCAGTCGGCGAGGTCGTTGGCCAGCATCCCGGCCGGGATGTCGCAGCCGAGCTGGGCGAGGATGCGGCGCGCGGCCTTGTTGCACCAGGTAACGCCGGCGCGGGTGCCGGGCGGCTCCGGCCAGTAGCCGGGCTGCAAATCCGGCGCGTGGAGCGGATCCACCGCGGCAACGGCGGCGAGCAGGTTGGCGCGGGTGCGGGGCAGGGTGCTCACTGGCCACCGTCCTTCGGAGTCGGCGCGGGGTTGGGCACGCGAAAGGCGGTGAGCAGCGCGTCGAGCTTGGCGTCGGTGCGGGTGCCCTGCGCCTCGACCCGGTCCAGGCGCGCCGCCGACTCGCGCTCGTACCTGTCGAGCTGCGCCTGGGTGGCGGCCTGCTTCAGCTCGACGAGGGCGACGCCGGCGTCGGTCTGTGCCTTCGCCTCGGAGATGACGACGCGCCACGCCCCGAAGACGATGCCGAGCGAGGCGACGACGATGGCGGCCACCGTCTTCAATTCGTTGAGCGCGAGCTCGCGGCGCAGCTCCCGCTTGACGACGGGGTACTCGCCGGTGGGCGACTCGTGAATCTGCGGCGGCTCCGGAGAGCGCAGCGGCGCGGGGACGGTGCTCAAGGCGTCACACCCAGCTTCGCGGCGATGGCGCGCTGTAGCTCGTAGGACAGCTTCGACTGCTGCTCGAGGTCCCAGAGCCGTTGCAGGACGCGCTCGAAGCGCTGGGCGGTGCGGTCCTCGGCGACGAAGAAGTGGGCGGCGTCCCGTTTCGCCTGGGCGATGCCAGCGTCGAGCGCATCGACTCGGCGCTCGAGCAGCTCGTAGAGGCCGGGCGGCGTGGTGGCGGGTGCGTCACTCACTCTTTGGTCGCCTCGGCGTGGGCAGCTTCAAGCAGCATCCGAGCCCGCATCGGGGTCATCTTCGGGTGCGTGTCGAGGATGTGCTGGGTGGCGGCCCGCGCCTTGTCCGGACCTTCACCGCCCGGATAGAGGTGCTCGGCCGCCAGCCACGCGCGCCGGGCCGTCTCCCGCTCGTCAGCCCGTCGAGACTTCGGGACGGTAGCGCGCGTGAGGATCCACAGCGCCGCCAGCCCCGCGCCGAGGTTGACGCTGGCGACGATGAGGGTGGCCAGAATCACTTGGCGTAGAAGCCGCAGACGCGAATCAGCTGCGAGACGTTTGTGAGTCCGGCCGGTCCGGTCACCACTGTCGCGGTGTTGGCCAGCGACGACTTCACCGGAACGGCGAAGTTTTCAACGTGGTACTGGGAGCCGACCGCCGCCTGCACGGCCTGCGACACGCCGATTGAACCGGGGGTGTTGGTCGAGGTCGTGTTCATCAGCG
>JAYVRT010000007.1:0-9317 GCA_043776025.1 Archangiaceae bacterium
GCTGCTGACGCTGCTCCGCGAGAACCGGAAGCACTTCGAGGCGCACGCGCTGCTGTCGGAGGAA
Source organism: Archangiaceae bacterium (assembly GCA_043776025.1). GTDB lineage: Bacteria > Myxococcota > Myxococcia > Myxococcales > Myxococcaceae > JAYVRT01. The sequence continues at coordinate 65 of JAYVRT010000007.1, forward strand.
GAGGACTTCGAGGCGCTGGTGCTGGCGCGCTTCTCGCGCGATGCGCAGCAGGCCACGCTGGGGCTGATCGACGTCGCCTACCGCGGGAAGCTGGTGACCAGCCGTGACGAGCTGTCGCGTGTGGACTCGTCGGGGATCACGATTCGGATCCTCGGCGGCAGCAGCGAGCACGTGACCGCGACCCAACCGCCGGCGGTGCTGGACATCAAGGAAGCGCAGACCGAGCTCGATCGGTTCGCCTCGGTGCCGGGCAACCTGCTGCCCGACTCAGCGCCGCTGCTCCGCCGAGGGGTGCTCCGGTTCGCCAAGCGCCAGCTGCGCGCCAACCTCACCGTCAACACCGCCGAGACCGAGAGCCGCCGCCGGGCCGCCTTCGACGCGGTGAAGCCGGCGGTGATCAACATCAAGAAGGGCCAGAAGGTGATCGGCGACGGCGAGCTGATCAGCGAGACGCACCTGGTGATGATCCACAGCATGCGCGCCCAGAGCGACGAGCTGGATCTGGTGCAGCTGCAGGTCGGTGGTGCCGGGGTGGTGATGGTGGTCGTGCTCGCCGCCTGGTTCTTCTTCACCGCCGCCTTCCGCCGCTTCCGCCCCACCCGGAAAGACGCCCTCTTCATGGGGCTGCTGCTGCTGGGGATGCTCGGCCTGCTCCACGTCTGGGTGACGATCGCCGACGCGGTGCACGACCGGTACGGACAGCTGCCGATCGAGGCGCTCTACTTCTGCTTCCCGGTGGCCGCGGGGGCGATGCTGGTCCGCTTCGTCCTCTCCGAGGAGCTGGCGGTCTTCTTCGCCCTCGTCCTCTCGTGCCTCACCGGGGTGATGCTCGGCAACTCGTTGGCCTTCAGCGTCTTCGCCCTCGTCACCTCGCTGGTCGCTGCCGACCGGATCTCGCGCGCCAAGGATCGCGGCGGGATCTTCCGCGCCGGCCTGTGGACGGGCGGGGCGGCCGCGCTCTCGGTGTTCTTCCTCGGCCAGGCCGAGGGCAAGGGGCTGCTCGACACCCTCACCGCCGCCGCGTTCGCCTTCTCGGGGGCGTCGTTCGCGGTGCCGATGCTGGTGATGGCGCTCACCCCGCTGACGGAGACCGGCTTCGGCTACGCCAGCGACATCAAGCTGCTCGAGCTGGCGAACCTGAACCACCCCGCGCTCAAGGAGCTGGTGCTGCAGGCGCCCGGCACCTACCACCACAGCATCATCATGGGCAGCCTGGTCGAAGCGGCGGCGGAGGCGATCGGCGCCAACACCCTGCTCGCGCGCAGCTGCGCCTACTACCACGACATCGGAAAGGGCCGGAACCCGGCCTACTTCGGAGAGAACCAGAAGGGCGAGAACCGGCACGACCAGCTCGCGCCGGCGATGAGCGCGGTGATCATCAAGCGCCACGTCACCGACGGGCTGGAGATGGCGCGCCAGTACAAGCTGCCAAAGCGGGTGGCGGACGCGATCCCCCAGCACCACGGCACCCGGCTGGTCGGCTACTTCTTCCACAAGGCCCAGAAGGAGCTCGAGGGCAAAGAGGGCGCCGCGCCGCTCGACGAGTCGATTTACCGGTACGCCGGCCCCAAGCCGCAGTTCCGTGAGGCGGCGCTGGTGATGATCGCCGACGCGGTCGAGGCGGCCAGCCGTTCGATGCCCGAGCCGACCACCGCCAAGCTCCAGGCGCTGGTGCAGAAGCTGATCAACATGATCTTCAGCGAGGGCCAGCTCGACGAGTGCGACCTGACGCTCAAGGACCTGAACCTGATGTCCCAGTCCTTCGTTCAGACGCTCGAGGGCATCTACCACGCGCGCCCGGCCTACCCGCCGGGGGCCGTCGGCGGCGGGAAGCCCCCCAGCTCCGAGCCGGTGCGGGCGCCGCTGGCCCTGGCCAAGCCGGAGAACGCCAAGCGCTCGGGCGGGTAGGGGCCGCGGGTTTGGCTTCGAACCAGATCCTCCTCGACGTCTCGCGCGGAGGCACCGGCGCCGCGCGGCTGGAGCCGTTGCTTCGCCGGCGGGCGCGCGCGTTCCTCAAGGCGCTGGCGCTCACCGGCTGCGAGCTGTCGATCTCTCTGGTCGGGGACGCGGAGATCCGCCGCCTCAACCGGCGGTGGCGCAAGAAGGACAAGCCGACCGACGTGCTCTCGTTTCCGGCAGGCGATTGGCTCGGCGCGGGCCCCAGGCCCCTGGGCGACGTGGTGATCTCGCTGGCGACGACGCGGCGGGCGGCGCGCGGCTACCGCCACACCCTGGAGCACGAGCTGTCGCGGTACCTCGCGCACGGGCTACTCCACCTGCTGGGCCACGCCCACCACCGCAAGGCCGACGCGGCGAAGATGGCGCGGGCCGAGGTGAAGCTGCTGGGAAAGAAAGGGATGCTCTGACCACCGACGGTCAGCGCATCGTCTCCAACAGCCGCGCCGCTTCCTGGGCTTCGGGCGCCTGGCGGTTGAGCCCGACCACCCGTTCGAGCGCGGCGCGCGCGTCGGCTCGTCTGCCGGCGGCGATCTTCGCCCGGCCGAGCTTGAGCAAGGCAGCGGCGTCGGCGGGGATCGCGTTGTCGAGGTAGCTGGTGAACAGCTTCGCCGCCGCGACGTCGCGACCCTCTTCCAGCTGAAGGTTCGCCGACAGCAGCCGGGCCCCGTTGGCGGTCGCGCGATCCGCGCCGTCGATCACCACCCGGTAGGCGGCCACCGCGTCGTTGAGGTTGTTCAGCTTGCGATGGCACTCGGCGAGCAGCAGCCACGCCTCGAAGTCGAGCGGCGCGATCTTCAGGTGCGCCAGCAGCGAGGTGCGCGCCGCCTCGATGCGGCCACCGGAGATCTGGCTGCGCCAGCCGTCGAGCCGCACCGGGTTCGACTGGCCGACCTGCACCTGGGTGGGCTCGGGCGCGGGCGCAGGGGCGAGCTTCGCCGGCGGCGCCTTCCTCACCCGCGAGGGGCGCGGCTTCTGGGCGTCCTCGGGAGGGGGCGGGGTGCCATCGAGCTCCGAGTCGAGCCGCTGCTGATCGGGCGCGAGCGCCGGGTCGAGCCGCGTCTCCGCTTCCCCCAACGTGAGGATCTCTCCGCCGCCGACCTCGCGCACCACGCCCTGCGCATCGGTGACCCGCACCCGGCCGTGGTTGACCAGCACCGTCACCGCGCCTTCCTTCGCGACCCGAAAGCGGGTGCCGATCACCCGCACCGCGACGCCGCCGACGTCGACCCAGAGCGAGTCGCCCTGGGCGCGCGGGTCGATGTCGAGCGCGATCGTCCCTTCGTTCAGCCGCAGCCGCACCTCGTGCCGGGAGACGGTGGTGACGCTGACCCGCGAGCCAGCGGCGAGCGCGAGGCGATCGGCCCCGAGCCGGGCGCGCAGGACGCCGTCCTCGGGCGCCTCGAGCTCCGTCCCGACGGCGGCGACGCCTTCCGCCGTGGAGTCCAGCACCAGCAGGGGCGCCGTCCAGGGCGCCGGCTGGGCCGTCGACCCGCGCGAATAGACTCCAGCGATCACCGCCGCGGTCAACGCGACCCCCACCGCCGCGAGCGCGGGGCGCTTCCACCGGAAGCCAGCGACCTCCGTCCGCGACCGCGCCCGGGCGACCAGCGCGTCGGCCTTCGCCGCGGTCACGATCGGCAGCGCGCGGTTGTCGCCCTGCCAGACCAGGGCCGCCTGGTGAAAGCTCGACCAGTGGCGCACCCGCTCGGTGCACTCGGTGCAGGCTGGCCAGTGCTGCTGGTAGGTGGCGAGCGCGGGCCCCTCGAGGCGCTTGTCGAGGAACGCGTCCAGCTGGGCGCAGTCGGGGGTCATCGGCTCTCTCCCGGCTCGTCGCGCTTGGAAAACGCGTGCAGCTTCTCGCGCGCGCGGTGCAGCCGCGTCCAAACGGTGTTCTCCGAGATCCCGAGCGTCAAGGCGATGTCGGTCGCGCTCAGGCCGTCGAACAGGTGGAGCTCGAGCACCTCACGCATCGCGGCGGGCAGCGACTCTAGGGCCCGCGACATCTCCATGCGGGCCTCGGAGGCAGGGGCGGGATCGGCGTGGGTCGTCGCGCGCTCGGCGAAGAAGCGGCCCAGCAGCGTCCCCCGAAGCCAGCTCGACCGCCGCGACTCCTTCGCCTTCCGAATCGCCACCCCACACAGCCAGCCGCGGACGCTGCCGCCGGTGTCCCGGTAACGGCTCGCGGAGCCCGCCACCGCGAGGAACACTTCCTGGCCGAGGTCCTCGACATCGGCGCGGGAGGTCAGCTGCGCGTACCGGCTGGTCAACGAGTAGACGAGGCGGCCGTAGCGCTCGTAGAGCACGCCCAACGCTTCGAGATTTCCGGCCTGAAGCTCTCGCATCACGGCTTCATCCGAAGCGGCGCTGTCCAATCTCGTCTCACCAACAGCAATGGCTCGGGGCAGCTGGGACCTTCCGACCTTTCTTGTATCAAAAGGCACCCCTTTGGCAGCGTCGAGTTGCGACGGGCCCCGTGGCCCGCTCCCAGGTTCAGCAAGGGCCGGGCCCGGACCCGCGCCGGGTAACCGCCGGTCATCGTTGAGGAGCGTGTGGCTCTTCTGGGGAGTGACCGCCCCAGTGCGGGGCCTGGGCCCCACACCCGGCACCGCTCAGCTCCGGCGGCGGCGCAGCAGCCCGAGCACGCTCAGACCCAGGCCGATCAGCGGCGCGTCGAAGCCGAGGGCGCTGCAGGACTTCGCGCCGTTCTTGCTGTCGGGGGTGGCGGTCATCTTCAGCTCGGAGGTCGAGGTGGTGGCCTCGGGGTAGGCGCGGTCGGGGAAGGCGAGGGTGCCCTGGACCTGCACCTTGTACTCGCCGTCGACGTCGGCGGTGAAGGTCGGGGTGTGGCCGTCGGTGTACGCGTACTCCCAGTGCCGGCTGAGGGTCACCGCGCCCTTCGGGTTCTCGATCGCCGCGGTGCTGCCCGAGGGGCGATTGCTGATCGTCCAGATGTATTCGATCGCCGCGCCGTTGCGGTTGGCGAACAACGGGAGGCGGAACTTCTCGCCGCGGCCCAACGTCACCGAGCCGCCGCCGTGGACCTTGAACGGGCCGTTGGGGTCGAGGCAGTCGTTGGGCTGGCTGGGGTCGACGACGACGCAGTACTTCGAGTCGCAGCTGTCGCCCAGCCCGTCGCCGTCATCGTCCACCTGGGACCGGTTGCGCACGCCGGCGCAGTTGTCGGCGACGTTGAGGACGCCGTCGTTGTCGATGTCGGCGTCGCAGGCGTCGCCGATGCCGTCGCCGTCGACGTCCGCCTGGTTCGGGTTGCTCTTGCCCGGGCAGTTGTCGAAGTTGTCGCCGATGTTATCGAGGTCGGTGTCGAGCTTGCAGAGCGCGCCGGTCGGAATCACCTGGTCCGCGTTGGCGACCAGCGGGCAGTTGTCAGTGGCGTCGGGGATGCCGTCGCCGTCGTCGTCGTTGTTGCAGACGTCGCCCAGCAGTGAGGTCCCGACGGTGCGCTTCTGGTCAGCGTTGGGAATCGTCTTGCAGTTGTCGACCGCGTTGAGGATGCCGTCGCCGTCGATGTCGGGATCGCACGAGTCGCCGGTGCCGTTGCCGTCGGTGTCGAGCTGGGAGAAGTTCGAGGCCGCCTTGCAGTTGTCGCAGCTGTCGCCGACGCCGTCGCCGTCGCCGTCGAGCTGGTCACGGTTGGAGGCGAACGGGCAGTTGTCCTTGTCGTCGGACTTGCCGTCGCCGTCGGCGTCGTCGGTGTAGGCCAGCGTCTTCCCGTCGTCGGTGTAGGCGACCCAGACCGAGCAGCCGCAGCCGCAGCCACAGCCACAGCCGCCGCCCTCTTCCTTCGGGGCACCACAGTCGGAGCCGAGGCACTCAGGGTTCGTCCCGTTGTTGAGTTGGGCGAACGCCGGCGCCGCGCCGAGAATCCCTGCCGCAATCACCCACCCGTACGTCTTCCTGAAGTCCATGTGTTCTCCTTGGAGGTGCCCAAAGAGGCATTGGGATGGCTCGCCGAAAACCTTCCCTTCATTTGTTCAGTCCTTTCTTTTTCCTGAAACCGGCCGTCCCACCTTTCCCCACCACGGGAAACTTCGGCGGCGGGAACAGGCCAGATAGGCTGCTCGCGTCTTCATGTCGGACACGCCTGAAAATGTGATCAGCTCGATTCCCCCCCTGGATCCCGGGGGCGGGCCGCCGAGCGACGACAACCTCCCGGGGATGCAGCTGGGCGACTACGTGATCGAGAAGGCGGTCGCGTGGGGAGGCATGGGCATCGTGTACCGGGCGGTGCACCCGCTGATCGGCCGGAAGGTGGCGGTGAAGGTGCTGCGGCCGAACTTCGCTTCCGATCCGGAGCAGATGTCGCGCTTCCTCAAGGAGGCGCAGGCGATCTCTTCGATCAAGCACCGGGGAATCATCGACATCATCGGCTTCGGCAAGATTCCGATGCCGGACGGCCGGCAGTACATGGTGATGGAGTTCCTCGACGGCGAGTCGCTCGAGGCGGTGATGCAGCGGGAAGGGGCGATGAGCCCGCATCGGGCGCTGACCATCATCGAGGAGGTGCTCGATGCGCTCTCCGCGGCCCACAAGGTCGGGGTGGTGCATCGCGATCTGAAGCCGAGCAACGTCTACATCACGCTGCAGAGCAACGGCTCGCGGTACGTGAAGCTGGTGGACTTCGGCCTCGCGCGCCGGGCGTCGATCGCCGACCTCAACCGGCACAGCGGCAAGGCGTCGTTGATGGCGGGGACGCCGGAGTACCTCTCGCCCGAGCAGGCGAAGGGTATGGCCGCGACGCCGCGCACCGACCTCTACTGTCTGGGGGTGATGCTCTTCGAGATGATCACCGGCCGGCTGCCGTTCATCGAAGACTCGATGATCGAGCTGCTCAACGCGCACATCACCAAGCCCGCGCCTCGGGCGTCGACGTTCATCGGCGGAGTCCCCGCCCCGATCGACGAGCTGATCGCGCACCTATTGCTCAAGCAGCCCGAGCAGCGACCGAACACAGCCGACTCGGTACGGCTCCAGGTGCAGCGGATGCTGCGGCAGCTGCAGGAGGATGAGACGAGGATCGGCGCCCCGCCGCCAGCGCCGGCGCCGCTCGCGGAAGAGACGAAGTTCGCGGTGCGGCGGCCGCCGGCCGCGGTTCGCGGCGCATCTGGGCCTCCCTCGGAGGGAGAGTCGACGATGCGGGTGAGCCACGAAGAGTTCCAGCGGTTCGCGACGGATCAGCAGCGCGCCCCGCCACCGGCCCAGACACTCGAGGTCGCGCAGGTGCAGGAGTGGGGGGGCGCGCCGCCGCGAACGCAGCCGGATCTCGCGCCGAAGCTGACGCGCTGGGTCTTCGTCGCGATCGCCGCGGGGGTGCTGGCGATCGGGGGCTCGATTCTGCTGTTTCACGCTCCGCCCGAGCCGGACGCTCCGTTGGTGGTCGGGCCACCGCCACCGCTGCCGATCGTCGCGCCCCCCCCCGTCGAACCCGAGAGGGTGGAGTCAGAGCGCCCCGCGCCCAAGCCCGCCGTTCAGCCGGTGGTGGTGGCGGTGGACAAGGTCGCGCAGCCTCCGCGGCCGAAGCCGGTGGTGAAGCCGCCGCGCCCGGCGGTGAAGGCGGAGATTCCCTGGCTGTGCGAAGAGACCGACCGGAAGGCGATGGGGATCTCGTTTGCCGAGAAGGCCGGCCACGACTACCTCCAGCACAACCCCCCGCCGCGCACCGACCCGGCGCGAAAGCAGCAGGCGGAAGCCTTCGTGGCGCGCGCGAGGACGGCGAAGACGCGCGAAGAGTGCGGAGACCTGATCAACGAAGTGGTGGCCTGGCGAAAGACCACAGGCCTGACGGATAAGTGACGATCGTGGCGAGCCAGCTGTTCCCGGGTGATCGTCGCAGTCCCAACCCCACCGAGCGGTGGGTTAAGGGCAGATGACCTCGGGCAAGGTCACGTCGGCGTTCCCGGTGTTGCGGACGTCGTGTTGGAATTTCGGCCACGGCGACAGGGGGTCGATTCCCCGGCCGTCGGCGATCAACGCGACCACCGCGTTCTGGGGCGCGTGGGCGACGAAATAGATCGTCCCCGGTCCGGCGATTGGCACTCCCAAAGCGCTGCGGGCGCAATCAGCGGTGGCCGAGGTGTCGAAGACCCATTTGTTGGTGGCCGGTCGCGGCATCGACCATACGACCGACATATCGGCGGTATCGAAGGCGTAGATCGTTCCGTTCGACGTTCCTGCATAGACGAGCTGTGCGGGGTCTGCCGAGGCCCGCGCACCCACCAGCGGAGTGCCGGGAATGTTTCCGTCCACGGTCACAACCTTTGGTGAGTTGGGGCCCGCCAGGTAGGAGAGTTGGGTCAGGCTCGGGCCGTTGGTGGACCCGAAGTAGGCCTTCTGGCCGGCGCCGAGCGCCACGCCCCCCACCAGTCCAATCGACGGCCCTACTCCCGGATACGACCAGCCAAATCCTCCGGTGGTCAGCACCATGAACACGCCGCCGTCGGGGGCTCCGAACCTGTTGCCCGAGCCGATCACGGCCTGGTTCGGCGGGTCGATCGCCAATGTGGCTGGGTTCAGGGCGACGTTGATCGTCGAGATTGATGAGAAGTTGTTGTTCGAGATCCCCACCACCGAGTTGAGGTTGGCGTCTGGGTAGAAGACCGTCGGTCCGTTGGAGGCCATCGTCATCAACTGATTGGTTTGCGCCGACGTCACGGAGCTGTTGGGGGAGCAGCGGTTGGAGGAATCGTAGAGGCGGTGCCCGTCGAGGTTGAGGCTGCTGGACTGACGGGCGATCACCAGCGTCTCAGAAGAGTTCCCGCCGATCGGCACGGTCGTCAACGTCGGCGTCGCGAGGATCTCACCGGGCAGGGTGTTGCAGCCGCCGGAGATGACGCCACTGCCGTCCCGCGCGAGGTTGCGGACAAACCCGCTGGTTCCGTCCCAGCTTGGGACGTAGACGATCCCTCCGTCGGTGACTCCGATCGAGGCCGCCGTGGAGACATCGAAGAACGGCGTCTTTTGCCAGCGGGTTCCGCCACTGGGGGAGAGCGAGATGAACGCCCCAACCCCGGGGGCGCCCGCGTCTGCGGCCTTCGCCGCGCCCACGTAGAGGTTTCCCTCGAGGTCGAGCGCGGGGGTTCTCGGGATGTCGCCCCCGCCGAAGACGGGAGCCGACCAGCGCCAGCGGGTGACCAACAGGCCAGCGTCCACCACGCCATGATTCGCCGCGGCGTCGTCGCCTTGTGCCTGGAACCAGACAGAGCCGTTGAAGGCTTCGAACTTCACGGTCGCGAGATTGACCGCGAAGCACTTGCAGTAGGTCGCCGAAGACGAACAG
>JAYVRT010000008.1:0-9314 GCA_043776025.1 Archangiaceae bacterium
GATGATCCCGCCCCACTCCTGGGTGGTGCCGGGAAGGAAGCCAGGCACGTCGACGAAGGTGACCAGGGGAATGTTGAAGCAGTCGCAGAAGCGGACGAAGCGGGCCGCCTTCACGCTGGCGTCGATGTCGAGGCAGCCGGCGAGCACCGCCGGGTTGTTCGCCACCAGCCCCACCGAACGGCCGGCCATGCGCGCGAAGCCGACGACGATGTTCTTCGCGTAGTGTTCCTGGACCTCGAAGAAGTGCCGGTCGTCGACCACCGCCTTGAGCACCTCCTTCATGTCGTACGGCTTATTCGGGTTCGAAGGGACGATCGTCGCCAGCGACAGCTCAGCGCGCGCGGGGTCATCGGTGACGGGCAGCGCCGGCACGTCGTCGGTGTTGTTGCTCGGCAGGTAGGAGAGCAGCTCGCGGGTGAGCAGCAGCGCCGCCTGCTCGTTCTCCGCGGCGAAGTGGGCCACGCCGGACTTCTGGTTGTGGGCGACGGCGCCGCCGAGCGCCTCCTTGGTGACCTCCTCGTGGGTCACGGTCTTGATCACGTCGGGCCCGGTGATGAACATGTAGCTGGTGTTCTTCGCCATCACGATGAAGTCGGTGATCGCTGGCGAGTACACCGCGCCGCCGGCGCACGGCCCCAAGATGACGGAGATCTGCGGCACCACCCCCGAGGTCAGCGTGTTGCGCAGGAAAATGTCGGCGTAGCCGGCGAGCGACTCCACCCCTTCCTGGATGCGCGCGCCGCCGCTGTCGTTGAGCCCGATGATCGGCGCCCCCACGCGGGTGGCCAGGTCCATCACCTTGCAGATCTTCTGCGCGTAGGCGCCGGAGAGGCTGCCGCCGAAGACGGTGAAGTCCTGGGCGAAGACGAAGACCTTGCGGCCCTCGACGGTGCCCCAGCCGGTGACGACGCCGTCGCCGGGGATCTTCTTGTCCGCCATGCCGAAGTCGGTGGCGCGGTGGGTGACGAACTTGTCGAGCTCCTGGAAGCTGCCGGGGTCTAAGAAGAGGTCGAGCCGTTCGCGGGCGGTGAGCTTCCCCGCCTCGTGCTGCTTGGCGACGCGCTCTGGGCCGCCCCCCTGTTCGGCGAGGTCCTCGAGCTTCTTCAGGCGGGCGCGCAGCGGGTCGGCGTCAAGGCTCATGGCGCGCGCCGTTTACCACGCCGGGGTTGGCGCGGGCGCCTACTTCAGGACGACGTCCTTGAGCTCGGCGTTCTTCTCCCGCATCGCCTTGAGCACCCCTTCCCAACCGCCGTCCTTGAACAAGGGCTGCAGCTGATCTTCGCGGATGCCCTTGATCATCGAGTCGCCGAGCACCGCGACGTCGACCACCTTCCACTCGGCCTTCTCCTTGACCAGCTCGTACTTCACCTTCAGCTCCTGCTTCTTCATCGGGTGGTTGATCAGGATGGTGGAGGCGATCATCGCCTTCTCCCCGGTGATCGCCGGCTCGTCGTAGAGGACGGTGTCGAGGTTCTCGAAGTTCTTGCGGATCTTCGGGAAGGCGACCTTGCCGAACAGCTGGTGGAACAGCTCGACGAACTCCTTGCGCTGCGCGTCGTTGCCCTTGGCCCAGGTGTCCCCCATCAGCTGCTTGCCCTGTTCTTCGCTCGCGAAGGCCTTGAGGGCGGTGAGGTCCTTGGAGAAGCGCACCGAATTGATCACCACCTTCAGCGGCTTGGTGACCTCGTCTTTGGGGGTGGCGGCGAGAGCGACGGTCGACAGCAGGACGGCGAAGAGGGTGGTTTTCATGGTGATTAGAGGTTCGACGGTTAGGGCTTTCAGGGATTCAAGGATCGGTTTGAACCCGGCAGGTGAGCGGGGTATAGCCCGCGCCTCATTCGTAGGCAGTCTCAAACCCAAGGAACGAACATGCTGAGCGACTACCTGTTTACCTCCGAGTCCGTCACTGAAGGCCACCCGGACAAGATCGCCGATGCGATCTCCGACGGCGTGGTCGACGCGCTCCTCGAGAAGGATCCTTATTCCCGCGTCGCGGTCGAGACCCTGGTCAAGACCGGCCTGGCGATCGTCGCCGGCGAAGTCACCACCAGCGCCTGGGTGGACATCCCCAAGATGGTGCGGTCGACGATCTGCAAGATCGGCTACACCGAGAGCGCGATGGGTTACGACGGCCACACCTGCGGGGTGATGGTCGCGATCGAAGGCCAGTCGCAGGACATCGCGCGCGGCGTCGACGAGAAGAAGAACAAGGAGCAGGGCGCCGGCGACCAGGGGATGATGTTCGGCTACGCCTGCGACGAGACCGCCGAGTTCATGCCCGCGCCGATCACCTACGCGCACGCGCTGACGAAGAAGCTCGCCGACGCCCGCCGCAAGAGCCACCCGTGGATGCGGCCGGACGGCAAGAGCCAGGTCACCATCGAGTACAAGAACGGCAACCCGGTGCGGATCGACGCTGTCGTCGTTTCCACCCAGCACGCCGAAGAGGCGAGCAACAAGAAGATCCACGAAGCGGTGATGGAGGACGTGATCAAGAAGGCGCTTCCTTCGAAGCTGCTCGACAAGAAGACGAAATACTTCATCAACCCGACCGGCCGGTTCGTCATCGGCGGGCCGATGGGTGACTCGGGCGTCACCGGCCGGAAGATCATCGTCGACACCTACGGCGGCATGGGCCGTCACGGCGGCGGCGCCTTCAGCGGCAAGGATCCGAGCAAGGTCGACCGTTCAGCGGCCTACATGGCGCGCTACGTGGCGAAGAACGTCGTCGCCGCGGGCCTCGCCCGCCGCTGCGAAGTGCAGATCAGCTACGCCATCGGCGTCGCCGAGCCGGTGAGCGTGATGGTCGAGACCTTCGGCACCGGGATGGCGTCGGAGGAGAAGATCTCCAAGGCGGTCCGCGCGGTGTTCGGCTTCAAGCCCCGCGAGATCATCGAGCACCTCGACCTGCTGCGGCCGATTTACCAGAAGACCTCGGCCTACGGTCACTTCGGCCGCCCGGAGAAGGAGTTCCTCTGGGAGCGCACCGACAAGAAGGACGCGCTGCGCGCCGCCGTCGGAGCGAACCACCTCCGCGCCGTCTGACGTGGCAGGTAAGAAGCCGGTCAAGAGCAAGTCGCTGTCGGCGCTGGCCGCGGGGTTATCCGCGCGCCAGGTGCAGCCGGCGTCTGCCAGACCGGTGCAGAACCCGCTGGTCGCCGCGCTCGCGCGCAAGGCCGACGTCTCGCGCAAGGTGGTCGCCGGGCTGATGTCCCGTTCGGCGGTCGTCGCCGCGTCGAAGAATGTGGCGCCGCTCGCGAGGGCGCCCGAGCGGAAGGTCGAGCCGCCGCGTCCGCTGGCGAAGCTTCCGCAGCGCCCGGTCGTTCAGCCGAGGCAGGCGCCGGTGGTCCGTGCCGCCGCTCCCGCCGTCCGCCCCGTGGCCGAGCGGGCCCAGCCCCAGTCGCGGCCGGGGCCGAGCTCCGGCATCGCGCCCGGAATGGTCGGCACCAGCCGGCCGGCGTCGGTGGTCGCCTCGCTGGTGAAGAGCGCGGAGCAGAGCCGCGCCGCTCCGGCGAAGGCGGCGAAGATGACGCCGCAGCAGCTGGCCGAGTCGCGCCGCCAGTACCCGCGCGCGGACCTGCAGGTGAAGGCGCGGTTGAGCCTCGCCGACGACCCGTCGCACTTCTTCGAGGCGGCGCTGCCGACGGCGAACGTGAGCGTCGGGGGGATGTTCCTCGCCAGCACCTTCTTCCTCAAGCTGAAGACGAAGCTCGAGGTGCGCCTGTCGCTGCCGCCGCACGGGCGCGAGGTGCACGTCAAAGGCGAGGTGGTGCGGGTCGAGGAGCGCGACGCGGAGCACAGCGGCTTCGCCCTGCGCTTCACCGAGTACCTCGAGGGCAGCGAGGTGGTGCTCGCGACCCACTTCCTCTCGCCGGTGCTCCGGGAGTTCATCCAGCACTACGCCAAGGGCAACGGCTTCAAGCCCAACGCCGAGTACCTCGCCCACACCGCCGACGTGCTCGCCGCGTGGGAGCTGCGCCGTGCCCAGCTGGGCGGCGACGTCTGGGTCGTGCCCGGCGATCGCAGCTAAGGGTCTGCTTGCGAAAGCAGGTTGCCCGACGCGTGCCTCGACCGGCTCGGGATGAACGGAATTTGATCACGTTATTTCGCTGCAGGCCCTAAGCACCGCGGCATGAGCCTGTTGGAAGCGATCGTGCTGGGCATCGTGCAGGGCGTGACGGAGTTCCTGCCGATCAGCTCGACCGCCCACCTGAAGATCGTCCCCGAGCTGCTCGGTTGGGGCGACCCGGGGGCGGCCTACTCGGCGGTGATTCAGCTCGGCACCGTCGCCGCGGTGCTCGTCTATTTCGCCAAGGACCTCTTCCGGCTGACGAAGGCGTTCTTTGCCGGGTTGATCGCCCGCGCGCCGTTCGGCACCGAGGACTCGCGGCTGGCGTGGTTCGTCGGCCTGGGGACGATTCCGATCGGCATCCTCGGCCTGTTGCTGAAGAAGAAGATCGAAGGCGAGTTCCGTTCGCTCTACGTCATCGCCGGCTCGTTGATCATCCTCGCGGTGGTGCTCTTCCTCGTCGAGCGCCGCGCGTCGCATCAACGGACCCTGTCCCAGATGACGCTGCGCGACGGGTTGATCATCGGCGGCTGGCAGGCGCTGGCGCTGATCCCCGGCTCGTCGCGCTCGGGCACCACCATCACCGGTGGGCTCTCGCTGGGCTTCAACCGCGAGAGCGCGGCGCGGTACTCGTTTCTGCTGTCGATTCCCGCCACCGGGCTCGCCGGTATCTTTCAGCTCAAGCAACTGCTCCAGGCGACCGAGCGGCCGCCGATGGTGGCGATGGTGGTCGGCACCGTCGTCAGCTTCGTCGTCGGGATGGCGGCGATCGCCGGCCTGCTGCGCTACCTGCGGACCCGTTCGATGATGGTCTTCATCGTCTACCGGGTGGTGCTCGGAGCGGCGCTGATTGTCCTGCTGCTCGCCGGGGTGCTGCAGCCTTGAGCGACGGCTCCGACTTCTTCGCCCGGCTCAAGGCGCAGCTGCAGCACGCGCCGCCGAAGTCGATGGAGTCGGGGGGGATGTTGCTCAAGGAGGCGGCGGTGCTCGCGCCGCTGTTCTGGCGGGAGGGCGAGCCCTGGGTCTACTTGACGATGCGGCCGATGACGATGCGCAAACACCCCGGGCAGATCTCCTTCCCCGGCGGCGCGAAGGATCCGTCGGACCTCACGCCGCTGCACACCGCGCTGCGCGAGGCCGAGGAAGAGCTGGGGATTCCGCCCGACTCGGTCGAGGTGCTGGGGATGCTCGGGGGAATGCCGACGGTGACGAGCTACTATGTGACCCCGTTCGTCGGCGTCGTCCCCGCCGACCTGAAGCTCGTGCCCAACGCCGCCGAGATCGCCGAAGTCATCGAAGGTCCGCTGTTGCGGCTGCGGGCGGAGAAGCGCGTCATCTACGAGGCGCCGCGCGACGTCTACGTCTGGGACGACGCGAAGCACGTCGTCTGGGGAGCCACCTGGCGGATGGTGCGCCAGCTCGTCGAGGCGGTGGAGGCGGTGGCCCGGTGAGTGCTCCGAATGACGGGCCCCTGCGCGAGGCGTTTGGGCGGGGCGACGAGGAGAACCTCAGGTGGCAGCTCGAGCACCCGGTGGTTGGGGCGCGGGAGCGCGAGCTGGTGCGGGGCGCCTTCGGCCCACCCGGGCGGCGGATGCTCGACGTCGGCGCCGGCGACGGCGCGACCCTGGTGCACCTCGACGACCCGGAAGGCTCGGTCGGCCTCGAGCTGTTCCCCGACAAGCTGCGGCTCGCCCGTGGGCGGCTGAGCCGGGCGGGGCTCCTCGCTGGCTCCGCCTACGCGCTGCCGTTCGCCGACGGCGTCTTCGACCACGTCATCGTCCGCGACGTGGTGCACCACCTCGACACGCCCGACCGGATGCTCTCCGAGTGCGCCCGCGTCCTCGCGCCGCTGGGCCGGTTCGATCTCCTCGAGCCTTGCCGCTACAACCCGCTGATCGTCCTCCACGCGCTGAGCCAGAAGGTCGAGCGCGGAGAGCTGAAGTCGACGGTGCCGTTCCTCAAGGCGCTGATCGCCGCCACCGGGCTGGAGCTCGAAGCGGAGCACCGCTACCAGGCGCTGCCGCTGCACCGGCTCGTCTTTCACCGCCGCTTCGGGTTGCCCTCCCTTGGGGAGCGGGCCTGGGCGCGCGCCGCGGTCGACGCGGCCGAGGCGCTCGCGGCGCGCGTCGTCCCTCGCGGCGCGTGGGCGTACATCCACCTGCGCGCCCGCAAAAGCGCGCCGGTGATGTCACCCTGAAGTCTCAGTTGGCCGCCCTTCGTTGCGGGCGCGACTTCGCCCGTGGCATGTGGCGCGAATGCTCCGTCCCTCTCTGGCGATCTTGATTGCCGTCCTCCTCGGCGGCGCGGCGTGCTCCGGCGGCGGCAGCGGCGGGGCGGGAGGAGGGAGCGGCGGTCGCCAGGGAGGCAGCGGTGGCTCCAGCGGGGCTGGCTTTTGCGACGACTTCGCGCGCGCCTACTGCGACTTCGCGGTGAAGTGCCGGCTCGCTTCGTCGAGCACCACCGCCGACTGCGTCCCCTACATCAGCCGCTCCTTCTGCAGCTCGATCTCCGGCTCGCTCTCCCGTGGCTATCGCTCGGTGGACCCCGCCGCCGCCCAGAGCTGCACGGCCTTCTTCCAGACGGCCGCGTGCGATGCCCGCCTCTCTGATCTATTTGACCGCTGCGGCGGCGTGGTGACCGCGCACTCGGGCACCCAGGGCGGCTGCTTCAGCTCGTCCGACTGCCTGAACCCCAATGAAGGGTGCGGCGGCGCGGTGTGCAAACGCACCTGCCAGGCCGCCGGGCTGATGGGGCAGCCGTGCCCCTCGAAGGGCGGCTGCGCCGCGGGGCTCCACTGCGACCCGGGCACGCTCAGCTGCGCAGCGCCCGGGCCGGTGGGGACGGCATGCGACTTCGACGACGCCTGGTGCGACGGGACGACGTTCTGCGACACGGCCACGCAGAAGTGCGCCGCGCTGCCGACCACCAATCAGGCCTGCAGGTTCTCGACGCGCAAGTGCGCCCAGGGTGACTACTGCGAGGCCTCCGGAAGTCTCTGCAAGCCTCAGCTGTCGCTGGGCGCCGCCTGTGACGCGCGCGACGCCTGTCAGGCCAGCCTCTACTGCGACCTGGGGGGGAACCCCCCGTCGTGCAAGCCCCGGCTCGCGTCGAACGCGGCCTGTCCCCAGGGCTCGAGCAGCTGCTCCGAGGGGTTGGTCTGCGTCGCCGGTCTGTGTGGGGCGCCGATCTCCGCCGGAGCCGCGTGCAAGGCGTACGAAGACTGCGTCACCACCGCGCCGTGCGACCCCGTGATGAAGGTCTGCACGGCGTACACCGGGGGCCTCGACGCCGGAGAGAGCTGCACCAGCTACAACCGCAGCTGCGCGACGGGTCTGAAGTGCCGAGGCTTTGCCTTCAACCCTGACGGCGGCGTCGGGACGGCTGGCGCCTGCGGGGTTCCAGTCGCGGGCGATGCGTGCCACTACCTGGGCAGCAGCGAGTGCCCCTCGAGGACCCACTGCGCCGTCGACGGCGGCACGGGCACCTGCTCCGCCTCGGTTACTGGCTCTGCCTGCCAGGCCTCGGCGGAGTGCAAGAGCGGCGACCTGTGCGTCAACAAGCTGTGCGCCACCGCCAAGGCGATGGGCAGCACGTGCACCAGCAGCAGTGAGTGCGCGCTGACGCTGTCCTGCATCAAGTCTCCCACCACCGGAGCGCGGACCTGCGCGCCGCTCAAGGGCTTCGGTGAGGCCTGCGCTGCGGGCGAGGTCTCCTGCTTGTTCCCGTTCGCCTGCATCGGGGGCACCTGCAAGCACGTCGGAGCGGCTTCCGAGGCGTGCCTGGGCAACAACGTCTGCGTCGCGGGAGCCTGCGACAGCGCGACGTCGACCTGCGTCGCGCTGGTGGCCGACGGAGCGACCTGCAAGCTCCAGTTCGAGTGCGCCTCGGGCCGCTGCGTTGCCGGCAAGTGCGGGGCGACCTGTCCTTGATGGGCCGTGCCTGACCCGGAGGGGTTAAGGCGCGTGAAACGGCGTCAGCGTCGGCCGCTTGGCCCGCCGCGGCTCGTCGGGAGGCTGGCCCCGCGCGTGATCCGCCAACCAGGGTGCGAGGTACTGGCGCGCCCAGCGCAGCTCGGTGCGCGCGGCCTCGCCCAACGTCGAGGGAGGCAGGGGCGGCAGCGGCGCGCTCCAGCCTTCGAAGCCGGGCAGCCCGACGGCGTCGGCGAGGCCCATCGCGACCCGTTCGTGGCCCAGAGAGTTCGCGTGGAGCCGGTCGTCGTGCCACAGCCGGCGGTCGCCCCCGAGGTCATGCGCCGCGAAGTCGACGAGGAGCGCCCCGGTGCGCGCGCAGCTCTTCCGCAGGCGCGCGTTGAGCGCGTGCAATCTCCCGCGGACCAGCCGCGCCATCGGCATCACCCGGGAAATGTCGGGCAGGGTGAAGGTGAGCACCGTCGCCCCGATGCGGGTCAGCTCTTCGAGCATCGTCGCGTGGTGGCCAGAGACCTCGTCGAGGTCGAACCGCGGGCGCAGCAGGTCGTTCATCCCCGCGACCACCGTCGAGACGTCGGGCTTCATCGCCAGCGCCGCGTCGAGCTGCCGCTGGTGGATGTCGCGGGCGCACAAGCCCCGCACCGCCAGGTTCGCGTAGTGAAGCGATCCCTGCGCCCGTGCCAGGTGCTCGGCGAACCGGTTGGCCCAGCCGCGGTAGCCGCCGGCGCCGTCGGGGTCCTCGAGGCCCTCGGTGGTGCTGTCGCCAACGGCGACGTAGCGCTCGAATCGTCTCATCGAAGCCCGTTGTCGCACACGCCATGGGGCCTGGTGCGCGCTCGTCGACACTTGGCCGCGTTTCCCGGTTCCTGAAGCGAACGCCACGGCAACACCTTCTGGGTTTGTCCCCGCGCCCCATGCGTGCTAGCCGACGGGTTGGCGCTGCGTGTCGATGGGCCGGATCGCAGCAACACCTTCAACAGGACTGTCTCTCTCGAGGGGCGAGCCTCTCCGACGGAGTTTGAACAAATATGAAATCGAAACTTCTCCCTGCCGTGCTCTTTGCGAGCCTTTGCGCTGTCCTCTTCACCTTCAGCTCCTGTGGCGGAGGTACCAACGGAGGCACCGGGGGCGGCTCCGGCGGCTCGGGGGGCGGTAAGGGCGGCGGCACCGGCACGGGCGGCGGCACCGGCACGGGCGGCGGCACGGGCACGGGCGGCGGCACGGGCACGGGCGGCGGAACTGGCACCGGCGGCGGCACGGGCACGGGCGGCGGAACTGGCACCGGCGGCGGCACGGGCACGGGCGGCGGCACCGGC
>JAYVRT010000009.1:0-9311 GCA_043776025.1 Archangiaceae bacterium
CCCGGGGTCTGCGATGATCAGCCGGCGTTCAAGGCCGAAGTGGTCGAGGGCGAGCTGGTGGTGAACGGCGACGTGCCCGAGAAGTGATCTCCACCGCGCGCGCTGCCCGGCTCAAGCCGCTGCTCGACGCCTTCGCCGACGACCGCCCCTGGACCCACCGGGTCGCCGCCGATCCGATCGAGCTGGTCAAGCGCTACACCGCCCCGCGGGACCTCGAGGTCAGCGGGCTGCTCGCCGCCTGCCTCGCGTATGGCCGGGCGGATCTCTTCAAGCCGAAGATCGACGGGCTGCTGGCGCAGATGGGCAGTTCCCCGGCCGACTTCGTCGCCGGCCTCACCGTGCCGAGGGCGGCGAAGCTCCTCGACGGCTTCGTCTACCGCTTCAACCTCCCCACCGACCTCGGCGTGCTGCTGCTCGGCATGGGGGCGACGCTGAAGCGCTTGGGCAGCCTCGAGGCGCTGCTGGTCGAGGGGCTCCGTGACGGCAAGCTCCACGGGGCGCTCGCGCACTTCACCGCTGGGCTGCGCGCGGGCGCGCCCCTCGCAGCGCTGCGCAAGAAGCTCGGACCCGAGCGTGGGCTGCACCACCTGCTGCCGCACCCGCTGGGCAAGGGCGCGGCGAAGCGGCTCAACCTCTACCTGCGGTGGATGGTGCGCGGCCCCGACGCGATCGACTTCGGGATCTGGCGCCAGGTGTCCCCCGCCGAGCTGATCATCCCGCTCGACACCCACGTCCAGCGGATCTCCCGGCTGCTCGGCTTCACCACCCGCCGCGAGCTGTCCTGGCGCACCGCCGAGGAGGTCACCGACTGCCTGCGGTTGCTCGACCCACGCGATCCGGTTCGCTACGACTTCGCGCTGTGCCACTACGGGATGAGCGGCGCCTGCCCCGCGACGCCGGTGCGCGCCAACTGCCTCAAGTGCCAGCTTCGCAGCGAATGCACCGTCGGCCGGCGCCTTCCGAAGTGACCTCGTTTCGAGCAGGGCGCTTGCGCTTCAAGTGCAACGTATTGAGAACACAACCTTTCTCTTCCGCGCTCGAGAATCAAGCATGTATCTCAAAACCGGATCCTCTGGCGCTTCAGTCCGCTCCCTCCAGCAAAGCCTGCAGTCGAAAGGCTTCAACCCCGGCAAGGCCGACGGGAAGTTCGGCAAGCAGACCGCGAGCGCGGTTCGCAGCTTTCAGCGCTCGAAGGGACTGACGGCGGACGGCAAGGTCGGCACGAACACCCAGAACGCGCTCGCGGCGGCGCGCAACCGCGACAGCTTCACGCCGGCGAAGGCGGCGAAGGCGGCGAAGACGGCAGCCCCCGCGGTGAAGGGCGAGCTGCCCTACAAGGCGATGCAGCACTTCGCCCAGGCCAGCGGGTTCTCGGTCACCTCCACCACCGGCGGCCACCACCTCGGCTGGGCGCACAAGGCCGGCCACGCGGTCGACGTCCGGACCAGCGATCACACCCGCGCCCAGGTCGACGCCTTCATCGGCCAGGCGCGGGCCAAGGGCTACACGGTGATCGACGAACGCCGGGGCGGCAACGCCGCCTGGAGCGGGCCGCACATCCACCTGCAGCAGTGAGCGATGGGTTGGCTTCCAGCCGCCAACGGCGCGGGCTCAACCCAGCTCGAGCACCCACCGCAGGCCGGCATCGACCCGATGCAGGGCAGGCGCCTGGGTCACAGCCCGCGCAAGACGCAGTGATCCTCGAGGCAGAACGGGGTGAGGTTCTCCGGCAGACACTTGGGCCGGGGGCAGGTCGCGGGGCTCCCGCCGGGGAACCGCTTCTCGCACCAGGCGGTTCGCTCGAGCAGCGAGGTGGCGGTGCCGGCGCCGGCGGCGCACCCGAAGCAGCAGTCGTCGCCCTGCATCGTCATCGCGCAGTCCCGCTGGGCGACGCAGGCGTCCTTGAGCCGGGGGATCCGCTCGCGGCAGCCGGCCAGCACGACCAGGGCAAGCAGGGGCAGCAGCGCCTTCATCAGTCCCTCAGCCTGAAGATCTTCTTCAACCGGGCGAGGATGTCGCGCGCCTTCACCGCGTCCTCGGTGGGAGCGGTGCTCAGCTTCTGATCGAGCTCGGTCTTGCGGCGGGCCAGCACCTCGGCCAGCTGCTGCGCCAGGCCCGGGTGCTCGACGAAGTGGCGGGCGAAGGCGTCGCGGTCGAGCTCGAGCAGCACCGAGTCCTCGTGCGCGGTGACCGTCGCGGTGCGGGGATCTCCGGTGAGCAGCGACATTTCGCCGAAGTGATCGCCCCGGGTCAGCCGCGCCACCTCGGTGCCCCCTTTGCCTGCGTGCACCGTCAGCGTGCCCCGGGTGACGACGAAGAAGGTGTGGCCTTCCTCGCCTTCCTTGATCACGTGCTCACCCCGGCCGAAGTGCCGCTCGCGGGCGTTGCTCGCGAGATCCATCCGCTCCGCCTCGGTGAAGGGCGCGAACAGGTCGAGCTCCTGCAGCAGCGCCTGGTGCACGTGGCTGCGCCCCGGCTCGTTGCGCAGGGTGACGATCCGCTGGGGGAAGGGGATCTCGATTCCCGCGCGGCCGAAGCGGTACCAGAGCCGGGTGTGGATCTCTCCTTGCGACGGCAGCGCGAGCGCGTAGTCGGCGAGGTAGTAGCGGATGAGGTACCGCACCGCCGAGTCGGCGAACTCCAGCGTGTGCACCGCGGGCGCCGGCTCCTTGAGCACCGAGGGGATCGCCGCCAGCGCCTCGAGCACCTCGTTCTTCACCTGGTTCGGTGGAGCCGAGTAGGTGACCCCGAAGACGAGATCGATCGCGATCGGCTGGCCGCCGCGGGTGAAGTTCTTCACCGCCTCCTTGGCGATCAGGCTGTTGGGGAGCGTCACGTGCTCCTTGCGGAAGGTCTCCACCCGCGTCGAGCGCCAGCCGACCTGCACCACCCGCCCGGTGTGAGCCCCGACGGTGATGAAGTCTCCGACGGTGAACGGCTTCTCCAGCTGCACCGAGAGGCCGGAGAAGAGGTTGCCCAGCGTGTCCTGGAGCGCGAACCCCAACACCAGCGAGACCACCGCCGAAGTGCCCAGCAGGGTCGGCACGTCGACCGAAAGCTGGGTCTTGAGGATCGGAATCGTCACCGCGACGTAGAGGACGAAGTCGGCGACGTCGCGGAGGATCTTGCTGCTCGGGCCGCTGCGCACCCGGCGGAAGCCCCACAGCGCCACCGAGACGAAGGCCCGGACGCTGCCGAAGGCAAAGGCGAGCATCCAGCCCACCCGCAGCGCCTTCGCGCCGTCGGCCGGCAGGTAGCCGTCGAGCCCGGCGTCGAGCACCCTCAAGCCGATGAACGCGGTGAAGAGGATCAGCGAACCGCGCAGGTCGCGGCGGAGCTCTTCGTCGCGGCTGATCGCCCTCGCCGCGAACAGCGCTAGCCACAGCGCGATGCCCGCCGCCAGCGAGAGGTAGCCCTGGAGAAAATTCACGCCTCGCCCAATCGCATATTCAAGGGCGGCGATCACCTGCCGCGCGGCTTCAGCTATACGGCGGCGGTGCCGCTCTCCGCCGTCCAACACCAGGCCCGGGCCGTCGACGCGCTCACCGCCTCGCTGAAGTCGGGCGAGGTCCACCACGCCTGGCTGTTTCACGGCCCCGAAGGGGTAGGCAAGGAGCTCGCCGCCGTCTGCTTCGCCCAGGCGCTCACCTGCGTGGTCAAGCCGATGACCGGCTGCGGGGAGTGCAGCAGCTGCCGCCGGGTGCTCGGGCGCAACCACCCCGACGTCACCTGGGTGATGCCCGAGGACGAGCAGGTGCAGCGGGGGCTGTCCGGCCGCAGCGACTTCGATCATGTCCCCTCGCGCGACATCAAGGTCGAGCAGATCCGCGCGCTCGGCGAACGGCTCAGCCTGCGGCCGCTGGAGGCGAAGTACAAAGTCGCGCTGCTGGTGAACGCCCACGGGATGAACCCCCAGGCGCAGAACGCCCTGCTCAAGACGCTCGAGGAGCCCCCGCGCGACACGGTGCTGTTGCTGGTCACCTCGGCGCTCGACAAGCTGCTGCCGACGATTCGCAGCCGCTGCACCAAGGCCCAGTTCGGCCCGCTGCCCGCGGCGTTCATCGCCGGCAGGCTGCAGGCTTCGAACAAGAAGCTGTCCGCCGAGGACGCGGCGATGGTCGGGGCGATGGCCGGGGGCAGCCTCAAGCGGGCGCAGGAGCTCGACGCCGCGGCGCTCGGGGTGCGGCGCGAGGTGATCGAGGCGTTCGAGGCGCTGGTGCCCGGCGACGCCCGCGGGTGGCTCGCGTTCGCCGAACACTTCGGCGACGGTCGGGCCAACGCCGAGACCTGCCTCGAGGTGCTGGGCGTCTGGTTGCGCGACGTCGCGGTGGCCCAGCTGGGGCAGGGCGGCCTGGTGAACGCGGACCTCGCGCCGCTCGCCGAGGCCGCCGCCGCCCGCACCTCGGCCGCCACGATCCACCGCAGGGCGGCGCTGCTGGACGAGGCGCGCAACGCGATCAGCGCTCGAAACGGCGCGGTGCGGCTGCAGCTCGAGCGGATGTTGATCGAGATGCTCGCGGCGTGAAGTCGCCGCAGAAGATCGCCTTCCTCTCGGCGCTCTACTTCGTCCAGGGGCTGCCCTTCGGGTTCCAGGCCAACGCGCTGCCCAACTACCTGCGGGCCGCCGGCGTCTCGCTCACCGGCATTGGCCTCGCCGGCGCGCTGGCGATGCCCTGGGCGTTCAAGGCGCTCTGGGCGCCGCTGGTGGATCGCCATGGGTCGCCGCGCTTCGGCCGCCGCAAGTCGTGGATCGTGCCGCTGCAAGGGCTGATGGCGGTCTCCTGCGCGGTGGCGGCGCTGGTGCCCCCGAACGCGGCGCTGACGCCGCTGCTGCTGCTGATCTTCGTCCTCAATCTGTTCGCCGCCACCCAGGACATCGCGGTCGATGGGTTGGCCGTCGAGCTGCTCTCGCCCGCCGAGCTCGGCCTGGGCAACGCCGCCCAGGTCGTCGGCTACAAGCTGGGGATGCTCACCGGCGGTGGGCTGCTGGTCGCGCTCAGCCGGTACGTTGGGTGGGAAGGCCTGTTCTTTGCGATGGCGGCCCTCTGCGCCGCGGTAATGGTGATCACCTTCTTCTTCCGCGAAGGCGAGCACGTGAAGCGCGAGCACGCCGAGGGGCCGCGCCTGGCCGAGGTGATGCGACGGATCGGCTCGTCGCTGAAGAAGCCCGGCGCCGTCTGGCTGCTGATCTTCGTCGGCAGCTACAAGCTGGGCGAGGTGATGGCGGAGAAGATGTTCGGCCCCTTCCTGATCGACGCCGGCATCGAGCAGTGGCGCGTCGGCTGGTGGATTGGCACCTGGGGAATGGTGGCCTCGCTGCTGGGGTCGGTCGCGGGAGGCGTGCTCTCGACCCGGGTGCGGCTGCTGACCGCGGTCGGGATCGCCGCCCTGCTGCGCACCGTGCCGCTGATCGCCCAGTGGATGCTCGTCTCGCATTGGTTCCCCGCCGACGCGGCGAGCGTGATCCCCGTCACCTGCCTCGAGCACTTCTTCGGGGGCATGCTCACCACTGCGATGTTCGCCCTGATGATGGCCAACGTCGATCGCCGCATCGGCGCGACCCACTACACCGTCCTCGCCAGCGTCGAGGTGATCGGCAAGTCGTTGACCGGGCTCTCGTCGGGCTGGATCGCGGATCGCACCAGCTACGCCACGGTGAACCTGATCTCCGTCGCGGTCTCGTTCGCCTTCCTGCTGCTGTTGATCCCGATGCGCCGGGTCGAAGCAGCGCTGCCCCGAGAA
This sequence comes from Archangiaceae bacterium, assembly GCA_043776025.1. GTDB lineage: Bacteria > Myxococcota > Myxococcia > Myxococcales > Myxococcaceae > JAYVRT01. The sequence continues at coordinate 5,743 of JAYVRT010000009.1, forward strand.
CCCGACACTGTGCCGGCCTGAGACAAGAAAGCAGACGCACATCGCGAGGAATGCGCGCATTTCGCATACGGTGGGCCTTCCTGCGACTCCACCTGGGGGGGAATGCCGTGGACAAGACGCTCGTCGACGCGCTGATTGGCGAACTGACCCGACTGCGGGCACAGCTCGAACAGCCGGCGGCCCGCCCGGAGATCGGCGGCGAGCAAGCGTCCTGGCTGGCGAGCGTGCTCGAGAACTCGTCGAGCACGATCGGTGTTCTCGATGCCGACGGGCGGCTGATCTACCTCAACCGCACGATGCCGTGGATGACGCCGTCCCAGGTCATCGGGAAGAGGCCGGCGGAGTTCATGCCCGAGCCGTCGCGCACCATTTGGGCCGCGGCTTTCGCCCGCGTCCTCGCGACCGGAAACTCGGAGCGCGTCGAGATCTTCTCCACGGGAGACCGGTGGTGGGAGACGCGCCTCGCCGCGATCGCGCAGGACGGCCAGCCGCGTCGGATCCTCTCGATTGGGGTCGACATCACGGACCAGAAGGCCAACGAGGCGGCGCTGCGGGTCAGAGACGAGGAGCTGCGGATCGCGCTCCAGGCTTCGGGAATGGGCCTGTGGCGCTGGGACGTCGGCACCGATCGGGTGCTCTGGGACGAAGCGACCCGGAAGATCTTCGACTGGCCGATCGACACCAGGGAAGTCACCCGCGCCGAGTACGTCTCGCGCATTCACCCAGAGGACGTGGCGCGGGTCAGGGCTCACATCGCCGATTCGGTCGAGCGCCGGCAATACAGTGATCTCGAGCATCGCCTGCTGCTGCCCGACGGCAAGGTGCGCTTCGTCCACGCCACGGCCAGGGTGCTCACCGGCCCCACCGGCGAAGCGACACAGATCGTCGGCGGGGTGATCGACGTCACCTCCGCCCGCCTCGCCGAGGCCGCCAACGAGCGCGCGCGAAAGCTCGAGGCGATCGGCCAGCTCGCGGGTGGGGTCGCCCACGACTTCAACAACCTGCTCCTCGTCATCACCGGCAACATCGATCTCGCGCTGCCCCACGTCGAAGCCGGGGCCCAGCCGTTGCTGCGCGATGCGCTCGATGGCGCCAACCGCGCCGCGGAGCTGACCCGCCAGCTGCTCACCTTCGGCCGCCGGCAGGCCCTGCTCGAAACCCCTCTCGAGCTCAACGACATGATTGGAGACACCGTCAAGCTGCTGCGCCGGTTGATCCCCGAGAGCATCGAGATCGACTTCATCAAAGGCCACCGGCTGCCGCGCGCCCGGGGCGATCGCGGCCAACTCGAGCAGGTCTTCATCAACCTCTGCGTCAACGCCCGGGACGCGATGCCCAGCGGCGGCCGGCTGGTGATCGAGACCGAGACGGTCGTCGTCAACGGCAAGTTTCGCGAGAGCCACCCCTGGGCGAGACCCGGGCGCTACCTGCTGATCTCGGTCAGTGACACCGGCAGCGGCATTGCCCCCGAGGTGATCGAACGGATCTTCGAGCCCTACTTCACCACCAAGGAGCACGGCACCGGCCTGGGCCTGGCGACGGTGTACGGGATCGTCAAGCAGCACGGGGGGCTGATCACCGCCTACAGCGAGGCGGGCAAGGGCAGCACCTTCAAGGTCTACCTGCCCGCGAGCGACCGCGACGCGGCCGACGTGGGCACCAAGATCGACATCCCGGTGCGCGGCGGCACCGAGACGGTCCTCCTCGCCGAGGACGAGGCCGCGGTGCGTTCGGTGGTGGTGCGGATCCTCGAACGGGTGGGCTACCGCGTGCTCCAGGCCGTGAACGGCCATGAGGCGATCGAACTCTTCCTCGAGCACCAGGCCGTCATCGACCTCGTGATCCTCGATGCGATCATGCCCCGGGTCGGCGGCTACGACGCGCTCCAGCGGATCCGAGGCGCGCGTCCCCTCGTCCCAGCGATCATCAGCAGCGGCTACACCGACTCGATGGTGACCCACGCGGGGCCCGGAGCGCCCGCAGACGGGGCCGGCTTCGCCTTTGTCCCCAAGCCCTACGAGCCCGACGCGCTGCTGCGCGCGGTTCGCCGGCTGCTCGACGAACGACCGCCGCGCTGATGCCCGCCTACGGGCCTGCCACCGGGTCGGAGTAGATCTCGGTGATCGACCGCTGGGCCTCCATCAACTGCAGGTAGCTCTTCAGCGTCGCCTCGATCGACGGCGAGGCGGGAGCGATCCGCGACTTGAGATCGTTGGCGCGGGCGATCATCCGCGCCGCGACGCCGGTCTCGACGGCGCCCTGCTTGTAGGAGACCGCGGTGTACGTCTTCCCGCTGTAGGGGTCCGCGAAGGTCACCGTCGGAAGGGTGGTGGTGATCTGCGCCCCATTGCCCGCCAGCCACAGCCGGGCGCTGTCCTGGTAGGTGCTGTCGTAGGTGCCCGGCAGCAGGGCGCTGCTCAGGCTCGACATCCACAGCTGCACCGTGAAGCCGACCATCGGCTCGATCGGCGCCTCGTTCGCCTTGAGCGCGGGAATCGGCTGGGAGATCGGGTGGGAGTTGATCTTCGTCCCGTCGAACGAAGGCGCGAACCTGTCCCACCGGTCGGTCATCGCCGCCGAGAAGACGTCGAGCATCTGCTTCGGAAAGAGCCGCCAGTAGTTGATCGCGTACTGGCGCACGTCGGCGCTGACGTCCTTGCCGATGAAGTAGGTCTCGGGGTTGGTCATCTGGGCGATCACCGCGATCTTGTCGCTGAAGCTGCCGACGTTGCGGACCCGCTCGTACCAGAAGTACCCGGAATCGTATTCCCACTCGGTGTTGAAGTACCTCGCCTGGCCCAGCCCGAGACGAAAGCCCGGCACGCCGGTTCCATAGGTGTCCATCTGCCAGGCCTCGCTGTCGTCGTTGAGCGAATAATTGTAATAGGGGCCCGGCTCCGGCATCGTCAGCACCTCGCCCATGAAGTCGAAGCCCTGGGTCACCGCCACGGTGTACGCACCGTAGCCGTCGGCCGCGTGCCAGAAGTTGGTCGGCTTGCCGTCATCGGGAATCGAGTCGGCGTAGTACGAGCGATCGAGCACGTAGAACTGCATCATCGTGTGCAGCGTCTCCAGGTACCGGCCGTAGAGGCGGTCGAGGTACCACTCGGGGTTGAAGCCCAGCCGGTCGCGGCGGAAGGCGTCGAAGATGTAGTAGTTGCGGTAGTTGCTGATCTTGCTCTGCGCCACCTCGAACGGGTCGGCGCCGCGGTCGAACATCTCGCAGCCGGTCGACGCACCCTCGAACTCGTCGGAGCAGAACTTGTACGGCACCGTCAGCCGCTTCATCGCGTCGACCTCGACCTCGTCGGCCGCGGAGCAGGTCTTCACCAGCACCTCGCGGTGCAGGCCCGAGCGGGGCACGTCGACCCGCCCTTCGAGCTTCACCAGCGAGGGCAGCTTCGTGTAATGCAGCCCGATGAAGTTGTTGCCGGTACAGTCGACCAGCAGCGGCATCGCCTCACCGTAGGCCTGGGTCGCCTGCAGCGCCCCGACGAGGAAGGGATCCTTCACGTCGGTGAAGACCTCGACCAGGTCGCCGTAGCCGAACTTCAGCGCCGCGACGTCGT
>JAYVRT010000010.1:0-2782 GCA_043776025.1 Archangiaceae bacterium
CGTTGCTGCTGCCAAGATCCTCGATGAAGAACTCGTTGCCGTCGCGCAAGATCACGGCGTGCTCGCGGGAGACCTTGCCGGAGTTGATCACGAAGTCGCAGTGCTTTCCGCGGCCGATCACGAAGCGATCCTTCGCGATCCGGTCGAGCTCGCCGCCTTCGGCCATCAGGTAGAGCGCAGGGCCCGCGCCCGAGTCGGCGCTCGGCTCCTCGACGTCGACGCCACCCATGTCGTCGTCGGCGGGCGCCTCGGGCACCGAGTCGTCGAGGTTCTGGCTCTGGCTGTTCTTGCCCTTGATCAACCGCTCGAGCTCAGCGGCGGTCTCGAGCACGCGCTCGGCGACCTCGCGCCGAACCGGATCGTCATCGAGCTTCTGCGAAGGCGGATCGGGGCGGTTGGGGCGGGCCGGCGGCTCCTTGACTGGAGCGAGCATCGGCGGCGGGGCGCGGCCCGGCTGCGGCGCGTTCGGCCGCGCGGCGTTTCCGTTGGGCTTGGCGGCGGCAGGCGCGCCCCCAGCCGACTTGTCGGACTCAATGAAACCGTTGAGCCGGGCAAACATGAACATCGCCTGGTTGATGAGCGCGTCGCGTTCTGACCCCATCTGGGAGGCCATTTCTTCAAAGGCTTCCCAGATGTGATCGGCTATCGCGACCTTGCGCGGTGGGCGGCTGCTCGGGTCCATCATTGTGCTTGAGTCAAGAGCGGAACGAGGAGGTCCGCAAGATATCAGCCCGTTTTATCAAGGTCTATCTGCGCAGGCGGAGCGATGCTCAGTGGTAACACAACGCGTTAAGCGCCGTCACACCTCGTGCAGCCTTGGTGGGATCGAGCTCGATGATCCCATTGGCCGACGGATAGGCGGTGAAGACCCTCTGGCGATCGAGGTCGAAGACGACGCCCGAGGCGAGCCTGGCGAGGCAGCCCACGGAGGCCGAGTCGACGGAGCTCTCGAAGGGCCCGAAGTGCGACTGAATGTTCACTTCCCAGGTGAGATCTTCGTACACCGGCCCCGGGGTGGCGGCGAAGGGCATCACGATCGTCGGCCGGTAAGGGTCGTAGTCGAGGAACCGTTCGAGGTAGGGCGTGTAGGTGGCGAACTGCTCACCCGGACCGCTGCGGCCCAGGTAGCCCGAGCGGGTGCCGGTGATCACGTAGGGCTCGCGGGCCCCGGCGCGCACTGCGTATGCCGGCTGTCCCTGACAAGCCGCGACGCTCTGGGCGATCAGCGAGGTGGTGGTGATCGCGGTGATCGTCGTGCGGCACGGGCTGGTGGCGTCGGTGGAGATCACGGTGTCCCCCACCAGGGCACGGCCGAGGAACGCGGTGGGGAACTCGACCGCGGCCGAAGTCGTCGGCTGAAGCCCGACCAGCCCGGGAATCAGACCGTTGACGACGACGTCGAGGTTCTCGGAGCTCCAGGCGCCGTCGGCGAGCGCGGTCTGATCGATCTGCGGGCCAGGCAGGTAGCAATCGTCGGCGGCGGACGCGCACGGGTTGTCGGAGAGCACGCAAGCGCGGTCGCCCGTGACCGCGTCGGCGGGCCCGAGGCAGGTGGCCTGCACCGTGCCGTCTTTCGCCCGGAGGGTGACGAGCGCGGCGACGGGGCCGGCGGGGTCGGTGTCGATCTGCGTCTTCCTCGCTGCGTCGAAGAAGAGCAGGCTCCCGCTGGACGTCGAGGCCACGCCGAGCACCGCCAGCTGCCTGATCAGCGAGGTGTCGACGGAACCGGAGACCGGGGGCGGCAGCAGCAGTTGGCCTCCCGCGGCGAGGGTGAGCCCGGTGGGCAGCGTCCCGCCGACGACGATCGGGATCATCGGCGCGGTGAAGTCGCAGGTTCGCGTACCCGCGTCGGTGATCGCGCCGCACTCCGGGTGGGCGGGGCAGGCTCCGACGTTCTGACCGCCATCAGCGAGGAAAGGGCAGCTCTGGGTGGTGACGGCCGGCGCGAGCGCGACCTCGGCGGTGAAGGTGTCGACGGCGAGGATCCCGGCGCACGAGGGGCCGCCGCACTGTTCCTCGTTCAAGACCCCCCACACCTCGCGCCCGGGAGCGAGGTAGCCGAAGACGCCGTTGGCGCCGGCGTGAACGGCGAGGCTGCGCACCGGCGCGGGGAAGTTGAGCACCCGTGAGACGAGCCGGTCGGGATCGAAGAGGAGCACCCGCCCCTGCCTGCCCTGAAGGGCGCGGGTGGCGAGCACGAGGCACTGCCGCGCTGGATCCTCGCAGATCCCGCGGCCAGCGATGCCGGGCACGACGACGAGGTCGACGATCACCTCTCCAGGGAAGACCCAAATCGGGTGCTGGCGGGTGGTGAGCTCGGAGGCCGCGAGGGCGGTGATCCCAGCCAGCGTGCCAGGCAGATCGATGCGGGTGAGCGTCCCGTCCTCTCCGTTGGAGGTGGCGAAGAACAACCGGCTGGCGCTGCTGCTGGTGGCGCACGCCGCCTCGATGCAGAGCGCGCCGCCGGTGCACTCATCGGACGTCTTGCACTTGGCGCCGGCGACGGTCGGAGCGATGCAGGTGCCCTCGACGCAGCTGAAGCCCGTGGAGCAGACCGGCGGAGCGACCGCGCAAGGGGGCCCACCGAAAGACCAGGCGGCGAAGGCGGTCACGGCCTCGGCAGCGGGGATCCGCAGTGGGGTGTGGGCCGCGTCTTTCAGCTTCACCTCGAACAGCTGGTCGCGCCCGGCGGCGACGACCGAGATCTCGGCGCCCCCCGAGCGGCCGGCGTAGACCCACGGGCCGGCGACCTCGCGGCCCATCGGGATCACCGCGCCGCTCC
>JAYVRT010000011.1:0-9290 GCA_043776025.1 Archangiaceae bacterium
CAGCTCAAGGCGCAGACCGGCGGCTCGGCGAGCTTCACCGAGAAGACGGTGGGGTCGGTGAAGATCCGCACCCAGCAGGTCTCTCCCCCGTGCGACGCGAACGTGATGCGCGAGCTCGCCGACCGGTACCGCGACCAGCTCGGATCAGGCGTGGTGGGCCTGGGTGGCGAGACGGCCGACGGCAAGGCACTGATCATCGTCACCGCGAGCAAGGACGTGGTGGCGAAGGGCTTCAAGTCCGGAGACGCGGTGCGGCTGATGGCCGAGACCGTCGGCGGCAAGGGCGGCGGCAAGCCGGAGTTCGCCCAGGCGGGTGGGCCAGACCCGACGAAGATCCCCGCCGCGCTCGAGCGCCTCTACGGGCTGGTGAACATCGGATGAGCCGCGCCCTCTTCCTCTGGGCCGCGCTGCTGCTCGCCGGCTGCCCGAAGGACGAGGGGCCCCCGGCCGATGACCGGCTGCTGAAGAAGCTGCAGGCGGAGAAAGATCGTCTCGGCAAGGGGGCCGAGCCGGTGGCGATCGTCGCCGCGCCGGTTGCGCCCGAGCCCAACCCGCTCGCCGCCCGCGCCGCGATGCCCGACCGGCCGAAGACGGTGCCGATCTCCGGCTCTCCGGACTTCATGGTCGGCAAGGCGGCCTGCCGGGTCTCTTCGATCGAGACCTCGCATCACGTCGCCGGAGAGAAGCTCTCGCTCACCACCGACGACTACTTCGTCAAGGTTACCCTCACTGGCCAGGTGGCCGGCGGCGGGCCGCTCGATCTGTCCCAGGCGAAGCTCGTCGCGGGCGGCACCGACTACCCAGTCGCCCGGGACGCCCAGCGGCTCGCGGGCAGCCGCGAGCTCAACCGGAAACTGGCGCCCGACGAGAAGATCGAAGCGGTGCTGTACTTCGAGGCCCCGCTGTCGGCGATCGCCCCGGGGCTCAAGCTGGTCGTCGCTGGAGGCGACGGCGTCACGTTGCAGTGACTGCTCCCGACGCCAAGCCGGTCGCGCTGCGAATCAAGCTCCCCTTCGTCAACGAAGAGGAGTTCGTCGAGCGCTACGGCCAGAACGTGGCCCGCGGAGGAATTTTCATCGCCACCCGCGCGGTAAAGCCGGTCGGCACGGCGATCGCCTTCGAGTTGGTGCTGCAGACCGGCGAGCGGCTGATGCGCGGCGAGGGGGCGGTGCAGCAGGTGCAGGAAGACGCGACCCCAGGCAAGAGCGGGATGCTCGTCCGCTTCGTTCGCCTCGACGCGCGCAGCAAGGCGTTGATCGACAAGATCCTCGTGCTCCGTGGAGGGGCCCCCCTGGCGCAACCACCGGAGGCGCTGCCCTCGGCGCCCCCGCCGCCGGCCGCTCCGCTGGGCCGCGCGTTCAAGCCCGCCGCGGCCCTGCTCGCCGACGACGTGGTGCTCGGCATCGACCTCGGCACCACCACCTGCCGGGCAGCAATCTGGCTCGACGGCGGCCCGCAGTTGATCCCGCTCGCGGGCCCGACGGTGTTCGCGGTGCCGTCGCTGGTCGCGCTCGACGACAAGGGAAAGATGCGGGTCGGGCTGGCGGCGAAGGGGGTCCGCGCCTCGCGCCCCGAGGCGGCCGTCACCGGCCTGAAGAGGCTGATGGGGCAGCGCGCCCGCTCGAAGGCGGTGCAGAAGCTGCTGCCGCGCTTCCCTTTCAAGGTGGTGGCCGACCCCGACGGCGACGCCGGGGCCGAGCTGAACGGGCGCGTCTGGTCGCTGCCCGAGCTCGCCGCGCTCCTGCTGACCGAGATCAAGAGCGCCGCCCAGGACATGGTCGAGCGCGAGCTGAAGCGGGCGGTGCTCTGCGTGCCCGCCTGGTACTCCGATCACCAGCGCAGCGCGGTGCTCGAGGCGGGCCGGCTCGCCGGCCTCGACGTGCTGAGGATCCTCAACGAACCCTCGGCGGTCGCGCTCGCCTTCGGCTACGGCCGTGGCCTGGCCCGAAAGCGCCTGCTCGTCTACGACCTCGGCGGCGGCACCTTCGACGCCTCGGTGGTGGAGATGACCGGAGATGATCTCGAGGTGGTCTCCACCGGGGGCGACAACTTCCTCGGGGGCATCGACTTCGACGAGCGGGTCGCCGACGCGCTCGCCGGCACCCTCCCCGAGAGCCTGCGCCGCCGGCTCGAGGAGTCGCGGGTCTCGTGGGAGCGCGTCCGCGACGCCGCGGAGATCGCCAAGATCTCCCTGTCGGATCAGGAGTCGGCCGCCGTGCACCTCCCCTTCGCCGTCACCGACGAGAACAACGGCCCGGTCGACCTGCGGGCCACCGTCACCCGCGCCCAGATCGATCAACTGACTGCCGACCTCGTCGAGCGAACCGCCGAGGTGACCCGGGTGGTGCTCGAGGTCGGGCGGATCAGCGCCGCCGCGCTCGACGAGGTCCTGCTGGTCGGGGGACAGAGCCGGGCGCCGCTGGTCCGAAAGCGGCTCGAGGCCCTGCTCGGGCGCCCGCCCCGCACCGACGTCGATCCCCAGGGCGCGGTCGCGCTCGGGGCGGCGATCTTCGGCCACTCGTTGGTTCAGCGTGAGCGGGGGAAGGCCGGCGTCTCGCTCTCCGAGGTGCTCTCCGCGCCGATCGGCGTCGCCGTCAAAGGGGGCGGCTTCCTGCGGGTCCTCGAGCGCAACACCCGACTGCCCGCGGAGAAGACCCTCACCGTGCCCGTCTTCGATCAGCCGATCGAAGTGGCCGTCTTCCAGGGCACCAGCGTCCGCGCCGACGAGAACGAATACCTCGGGGCGCTTCAGGCCACCCCCGATAAGCCCGGGGAATTACTGCTTCGTTTCGCGGTGAGCGCCGACGGCCGGCTCGACGTCGCGACCGTGGGCCGCAAGGGTGCCGCCACCTTCTCCACCGCCGATGCCTCGGATGAGACCCGCGCCCGGCTCTATGCGGAAGCGCCGCTCCCGGGAGAAGAAGGCGGAGAGCAGAAGGGCCTTTTCAAGGGGCTGAAGCGACTTTTTGGCCGATAGGCGCAACTCTGTACGACGTCATCCGACAATGTAGGCAAGTCGCAGCCAAAATGATGTCCCACTCATTTTCCGATACATTCCACCCGCCTTTTTCCGCTCAGAGGGGTTCACCGCCATGCCGATGAAGATCAACGACGCTGGGATCAACAAGCTCTACACGCAGCTCGCCAGCACTCCCAACGCGAAGCTCGATCTCACCCAGGCGCTCAACGTCCTCGCGCAGGTCGGCGATCGCTCCGGCTGGAGCTCAGCGTCGGTCCTCAAGGAGCTCAACAAGCCGGGCATCACCCAGCAGGCGCAGATCGACCTCGCGAAGAAGGGCATGAGCGCGAACGAGAAGGCCGACCTGGTCGCGATCCTCGACAAGGGCACCGTGCCCCTCGAGCCCAACGCCCGCGCCTTCCTCGAGGCCGTCGTCGGCCGCGCGACCCCGCCTCCGCCTCCACCGCCCCCCCCCGCTGGCGACGGCAGCCTGAAGGTCGTGGGCAACCAGGCCGGCGGCATCAGCGGCACCGCGAAGGCCGGCGACACCATCGAGGCGATCAACCTCAGCGCGGCGCCCACCGGCCGGCTTCACATCGACGACACGATGGCGATCGGGAAGGCCGACAGCACCGGCCACTTCGCCAACGTCAAGCTCACCGGCGAGCAGGCGATTCAGGAAGGAGACCTGATCCGGATGCGCGCGCGTCACGCCGACGGCACCACTGGCGACTGGGTCGACGTCAAGGCCACGGGCGTCGCTGGCGCGGACACCCGCAACGCAGCCGTGGCAATCTTCCGCGTCGGGCTGACCGATGCGGGCGCCGGCAAGATCGCCGTCAGCAACATCAACGAAGGCCGCCAGGTCTCCGAGCCGGGCGCGGTGATGCAGTTCACCAACGTTCGTACCGGCGAGAAGACCAAGATCAAGATCGACGACAAGGGCACCTTCCCTGCGGGCACGACCCTCGGCGGCAAGCCTGGCGACGTCTTCTCGATCGCCGCCACCGACGGAAAGAACAACACCAGCTTCGCGACCGAGGTGGGCAAGGTCACCGTCCCTGGCGGGGCTCCGATCAACGGAGACCTGATCAAGGACCCCGCCCTGCACAAGGACGAGCTGAACACCGACGGGACCCCGAAGTTCTCGACCAAGCGCTTCACGGGGCCCTTGTTCAAGGACGGCCCCACTCCGGAGGACGTGCAGCAGGGGCAGCTGGGCGACTGCTACTTCCCCTCGGCGATGGCGGCGCTGGCGAAGAACAACCCCGACGCGCTCCAGAAGCTGATCAAGGACAACGGCGACGGGACCTACACCGTCAACTTCAAGGAGAAGGATTGGGCCACTGGGCAGTACAAGAATGTCCCGATCAAGGTCGACGGTGACCTCTACGTCCGCAGCTGGGGTGGGCCGCTGTATGGCGCCACCCTCGGGCCGGACAAGGGCGAGAAGACGATGGAGCTGTGGTTCCCGCTCGTGGAGAAGGCCTACGCGACGTGGAAGGGCAGCTACAACGACATCGGCAACGGTGGAATGTCGAGCGACGTCTTCCAGGCGGTGCTCGGAAAAGACGGCCAGGACATGAGCATCAAGTACGCCGCGCCCGACAAGATGTGGGCCACGATCAAGACGGCGATCGACAACAAGCAGCCGGTCTCTGCGGGAACGTACGGCGACGACCAGGACGCGCTCTACACCAACACTGGCGTCCACTCCGATCACTCCTACTCAGTGCTCGGCTACGTCGAGAAGAATGGCGAGAAGTTCGTCACCATTCGCAACCCGTGGGGCGAGGTCGAGCCCGCCGGCAACGGCCCGGACGACGGCATCTTCAACCTCAAGCTCGCCGACTTCCAGAAGCTCTACCAGACGCTGATGTACACCGAGAAGTAACCAAGGAGCCTTATGGCACTGCCTCCCGAACCGCTGAACGAAGTGCTCCCCAAAGCGAGTTGGATCGTCGACGCCGAGGTGATGGAAGTCATCAGAACTGGGCCTGCCCCCGAGAAGAAGCAGGCCCGGGCTGGCGCGACCAGCATCGGTCAGAAGAACGCGAGCCAGACGGTGAAGCTGAAGGTCACCCGGGTCCTCAAGGGTGATCAGGTGAAGGAGATGATCGTCGAGAAACCCGAGGCGGGCTACGCGCTCCGCGCCGGAAACCGCGGGCCATTCTTGATCGACGACTCGAAGGTCATCCTCGGCCGCTACGGGCCGGACTCGTACGCCTTCACCAAGCTCGAGGCGGCGCTGAAGAAGTAGCTACAGGGTAAACGCGTTCAGAAGTGCCACTGGCCCGCGTGGAGCTTCGAGCACCCTGCGGGCCGGCGACTGTCCGGTGCTCGCCACCCGTCGCAGCGGCTCGAGCAGCAGGGCGTCGGCGGGGTCGAGCCGCTTCAGCCCACGGGCGGCGATCTCGATCACCTCTTGGGCCAGCGCCGCGAGTGGACGCCCGTCGAAGGTGCCCTCGAGGCCCTCGCGCTGGGCGAGCAGGTGGAACTCCCGATGGAGCGCAAACGGCAGCTTCGGCAGCGCGTCTTCAAGCTCCCCCAGCGCCGCCGGTTCGTAGAGCAGCCCGCGCATCAGCGCCGCGAGCGCGCCCGTCAGCGGCGCGTCGACGCAGTCGGCCGAACGGATCTCCAAGACCTTCTTGATCCGCACCTCGGGGAACAGGGTCGAGAGGTGGTCCACCCAGTCGCCTTGTCGTGCCGGCTGACCTTCGTGGCCGTGCTTGAGCAGGGTCCGGAAGTCGACCTTCGGCTGCACGTACTGGCCGTTGCGCCGCAGGAAGAGAATCGGCGCGTTGAGCGCCCACTCGACGTACTCCCGGTAGCTGAAGCTGCCGTCGAACATCGCCGGCAAGTAGCCGCAGCGCGCCGGGTCGACCTCGCTCCACACCCGGCTGCGCCAGGAGACAAAGCCGCCGGGGCTGCCTTCGACCAGAGGACTGTTGGCGTACAGCGCCACCAACACCGGGGCCAGCCGGGCGCTGGCGGTCACCTTGCGGACGCAGTCGGCTTCGTCCCGCCAGTCGAGCGACACCTGGCCGGTGGCGGTCATCAGCATCATCGCGTGGGCAAGCCGGCCGCGGGCACCCAGCGACTCGCGCATCACCCGGTAGCGTGACTTCGGCATCCACGGCATCTGGGAGATTGCATCGAAGGGCCGGTAGCCGAGCGCGACCACCCGCAGTCCCAGGTCCGCCGCGTTCTGTTTGAGCGCTGCGAGGTGCTCCAGGTTCTCGGCGTGCGCCTCACGGGCAGTGACGAACGGCGAGCCCGACAGCTCGAACTGGCCGCCTGGCTCGAGTGAGAGCGCCGCCCTGCCCCGGGTCATCGCGATCACCGGCAGCCCCGGCGCCTCGCGGTACTCCTCGTAGCCCTGGCTGCTGAAGGACGACATCAGCGCGCCGATGCCCTGGGGGCCCTCGTAAGCGACCGGGGTCGCTCCACCGATGGGGTAGATCAGCTTCTCGTGCTCGAGGCCGATGAGCGCCTGGCCACTGCCCCGCTCGGCCGACCGGAAGTAGTCGACCAGGGCGTCGATGGAGGCGATCGGCTGGTCTTCGGTCTGCTTGCTGTCGAGCGACATGAAAGAGGTCGGGGCTTATAACGTTCTCCTTCTGCGAATGCTGATCCCCGTTTTGAACTCCCGCTCCAGTCCGGCCGACCTCCTCGTCGGCCTCGGCCTGCCGTTTCGGGCGATCCGCCTCATCTTTTCCACCGGAAAGCTGTTCGCGCTCTCCGCCCTGTGCGCGGTGGTGACCGGGGCGACCCTCGCCGCGCTCTTGACCCTGCTCTGGCCGTTCGCCTCTCACCTTTCCGAGCGCTGGGTCGGCACCGGTGGCTGGCGCTCCGCGGCCGGCACTGGGCTGTCGATTCTCCTCTACCTGGTGATGTTGGCCCTCAGCGCGCTGACGCTCCCCAACCTGGTGCTCGCCCCGCTGCAGGATCCGCTCTCCGAGGCCACCGAGACCCGCCTGGGAGCCTTCACCGCGCCGCCGTTCGCGCTTGCCCGGCTGATCAAGGGCACCGTCACCTCGCTCATCCACACCCTGTCCCGGCTGGCGCTGATGCTGATGGGCTTCGGCGTGCTGCTCCCGCTCAACTGGATCCCCGTGGCAGGCAGCGTGCTCTACGCGGTGCTCTCGACCCTCTGGGGCATCTGGTGCGTCGCCGCCGAGTACCTTTCGGGCCCGATGGCGCGCCACCTGCTTCCATTCTCAGCGGTCCTCCGGGCGCTGTGGGCGAGGCCCTGGCTGGCGACGGGAATGGGAGCGGCCCTCTACGTGGTTCTCTGGGTGCCGGTGCTCAACTTCTTCCTTGTTCCCCTGGCGGTCGTCGCCGGGACTTTGTTCTTTCGCGCGCTGCCACGTCCCACCTGAAGAACGTGAGCCGACAGCCGGGTGTTCTGGCTTCCGATGGTGCTGCTGATTAGGCTTTCGGTGGGCCGTATTCCTCATCTTCCCTTGAAGAGAACTCCATGACTCCGCTTCGCCGCGTCCTCCTCGTCGGTGCCTTGCTTTGTGCGTGGGCCCTGGCCGGAAACGACCGCGCCCCGCTCTCTCTGACGATGCCCGAGGCGGCCGCTGCTCCGGCCCGGGTCGACCCCGACGACGGCAAGCCCGCCAAGGGCGCCCATGACCTCTCCGCGTTGAGGGTCTTCACCAAGGTCATCCTCTACGTGAAGGACAACTACGTCGACCCGAAGCGGGTGAAGCCGAAGGAGATGATGGTCTCCGCCCTCGAGTACGTGGAGAAGACTGTGCCCGACGTGATGGTCGACGGCAGCGCCGAGACCGGGGTGATCAAGCTCAACGTCAACGGCAAGCTCAAGCAGTTCGACATCAGCCACGTCGACTCGCTGTGGAAGATGAGCTTCACCCTGAAGGACGTCTTCGACTTCGTCGCCAAGAACATGCGCCCGGTCGAGGACACCCGGGAGATCGAGTACGCCGCGGTCAACGGCATGCTGCAGACGCTCGACCCGCACTCGGTGCTGCTGCGCCCCGAGCTCTACCGGGAGATGAAGCTCACCACCAAGGGCGAGTTCGGCGGCCTCGGCTTCGTGATCCAGATGAAGGAAGGCAACCTCACCGTGGTCAAGGTGCTGCCGAAGACGCCCGCCTTCCGCGCCGGCATCAAGAAGGACGACCAGATCAAGAAGATCGGCGACGAGTCGACGGTCAACATGGACCTCAACGAGGCGGTGTCGAAGCTGCGCGGCCCGGTCGACTCGAAGGTGTCGATCACCATCGACCGCAAGGCCGGTGAGGACCACAAGGCGATGCCGATGACGCTGACCCGGGCGATGATCAACATCGAGTCGGTGCAGTCGAAGCTGCTGGGCCAGAACGTCGGCTACGTGCGGCTGAAGAACTTCCAGGGCAACACCACCCGCCACCTGCAGCAGGCGCTCAACGAGCTCGACACCGGCGCCCGTGAGAAGGGCAGCCCCACCGGCATCCGCGGGCTGGTGCTCGACCTGCGCGGAAACCCCGGCGGCCTGCTCGACCAGGCGATTCAGGTCAGCGATCTGTTCGTCTCCTCGGGGACGATCGTCGCCACCGTCGGCTTCTCCGACAAGCTGCGCGAAGAGAAGAAGGCCCACGCCGACGAGGGCGACGAGGTCTTCCCGATCGCGGTGCTGGTCAACGCCGGCAGCGCCTCGGCCTCGGAGATCGTCGCCGGCGCGCTGAAGAACCTGAACCGCGCGGTGATCATCGGCCGGCAGTCGTTCGGCAAGGGCAGCGTCCAAGTGCTCTACGACTTCCCCGACGACAGCGCGCTCAAGCTGACGATCGCCAAGTACCTCACCCCGGGCGACATCTCGATTCAAGAAGTGGGCATCACCCCGGACATCGAGCTCATCCCCACCCGCGTCACCAAGGATCGCATCGACGTCTTCGCGCCGCGCAAGTCGCTGGGCGAGGCCGACCTCGAGCACCACTTCGGAAACCCGAGCAACGCCCAGGCGGTGAAGCACCGCGAAGACGTGGTGCTGCGCGATCGCGTCTCCGAGTCGCTCAAGTACCTGAAGGATGAACCGAAGGAGAAGGTCGCCGACGCGGCCAAGCCCAAGCCGACCGACGCCCACCCCAAGGATCCGAAGAAGCCCGGCCCCAAGGACAAGAACATCCTCACCGACACCCCCGAGGCGCCGGCCGCGCCCGAGGAGCTCGACGACCAGCTCGACGCCGAGAGCCAGGACGAGGTGAAGGAAGACTTCGAAGTGACCTTCGCCCGCGACTTCCTCCTCGCCGCGCCGCAGCTGCGCCGTGACGAGCAGCTCAAGGGTGGCAAAAACTTCGTGACCGAGAAGCGCCAGGTCGAA
>JAYVRT010000012.1:0-2764 GCA_043776025.1 Archangiaceae bacterium
CTTCAGCTGCCCGATCGCCGAGCGGTAGTCGCCCTCGTCCATCTGCAGCGCCGCCAGCTCGTGGCGGGGGAAGGCGTCGGTCGGGTCGAGCTCGATCGCGGTGTGCAGCTCTTTGACCGCCTCGTCGACGCGGCCGACATCGGCCCAGGTGAGGCCGAGGTTCAAGTGGGCGTCGGGGTACTCGGGGTCGAGCTCGATCGCTTCCTTGTACTCGGCGATCGCGAAGTCGGTGCCGTGGGTCGAGAGGAAGCAGGCGAGGTTGTAGTGCGCGGTGGCGCTGTCCGGCTCGAGCTTGAGCGCGGTGAGGTACTCGGCCAGCGCCTCGCGGTAGAGCTTCTTCTCGGCGAAGACGGTGGCGAGGTTGTCGTGGGCGTGCGCGGAGTTCGGATCGAGATCGATCGCCTTGCGGAACTCCTTGATCGCCTCGTCCAGCCAGCCGCGATCCGCCAGCTCGATGCCGCGCGAGTTGTGCTCGTCGGAGAGCGTGATGCTGTCTTTCTCGCGGCCCATGCCAACGGTGGAATTAGCAGATCGCGCAGGTAGAGTCCTTTTCCCTGATGTGGCCCCTGCTCGCGATCGCGTTGTCCGCCGCGCCGGCCGCGAAGGCGCCGGTGATCTCGGTGCTCTTCGCCGGCGACGTGACGCTCGGCTTCCACCACGAGGAGTACGTCGACGAGCAGGTGAAGAAGGGCCGGAGCAAGGACGAGCTGCTCGCCCACGGGTTCGCGAAGGTGCGCCCAATCGCCGAGAAGGCCGACCTCTTCGTCGTCAACCTCGAGTGCCCGTTCACCACCCGCGCCGAGAAGGTGGCGAAGAATTTCAACTTCCGCGCCCGGCCAGAGTTCGTCGCCTCGCTCCAGTCCGGCAGCGTCGACGTCGTCAGCCTCGCCAACAACCACATGGTCGACTACGGGCCCGGCGGCCTCGAGGACACGATCGCCACGCTCGACGGCGCGAAGATCGTCCACTTCGGCGCAGGCGCGAACCTCGCCGCCGCGCGGGCCCCGGCGATCGTCGAGGTGAAGGGGATCAAGATCGCATTCCTCGGGTACTTCTTCCTCGGCGATCGCAACATCGAGCCCGCCGAGGTGATCGCCACCCAGACCACCGCCGGCGTCGCCGGCAACCACGACGACGTGGCGGTGATCCGCGCGTGGGTCGAGGAGGACGTCAAGGCCGCCCGCGCCAAGGCCGACCTGGTGATCCCCTTCTTTCACTGGGGCCGCGAGGGGCGATCGGTGCCCGAGCCGTACCAGCTCGAGCTCGGCCACGCCGCGATCACCGCGGGAGCGGCGGCGGTGATCGGCAGCCACCCCCACGTGCTCCAGGGCATCGAGCTCTACCAGGGCCGGCCGATCGTCTACTCGCTGGGCAACTTCGTCTTCGGCGGCAACTGGGATCCAAAAGACAAGAAGACGGCGATGGTCCGGATGGAGCTCGACGCGCGTGGGGTGCGGAAGACCGAGGTGATCCCCGCGTACTCCGACAGGTTCCCCGAGGTGCCGATTCAGCCCTACCCCGCCGAGGGCGAGGCGGCCGAGGCGGTGCTCGATCACCTCGCGACGATCTCCCGGGGCTTCAAGGCGACGATCCCCGCGCTCACGGGACGCGACGGCGGCTCCCCGTGAAGGTGCTCCCGCCGATCGAGGTGCCGTGGAAGATGAAGGGCCTCGACTCGGCCCAGGTCACCGAGGACAACCTGCCTTTCGGACGGCTGCGGCTGTCGATCCGCCACGACGTGTTGAAGGGCGTCACGCCGGCGATGCTGGTGTGGTGGTTCAACAACATGGACGGGGAGGTGGAGATCGCCGGCCAGCCCGTCAACCGCTACCGGGCGTGGCATCCCCGCGATCACTTCGCGTTGACGTACGTGTCGAACGCTGTGGACGGAAGGAAGTTCGGCACCGGGGCCCGGATCAGGATTCAGGAATTCTTCGGGGCGCGGCCGGAGAACAAGATCGACACCGTCGAGACGGTCGACTTCCTCGACGAGACCGGGTTCGCGCATCGGCGAACGCTGTTCGGCGCCACCCTCGGGTTCGTCACCTACAAGTTCACCGCGGTGCCCGGTGGCACGCTCTACGAGAACTCGCTGTCCCTCGGAGCGACCGCTCCCCTGATGCGCACCCTCGCCAACCGGGTGCTGCTACCGCGGCTGTTTCCTCCCGCCGTCGCGCGGGCCTGGCCGCTGCACAACATCGAGGAGGTCGGCAACTGGGAGCACTTCCTG
The DNA here is from genome assembly GCA_043776025.1 of Archangiaceae bacterium. GTDB lineage: Bacteria > Myxococcota > Myxococcia > Myxococcales > Myxococcaceae > JAYVRT01. The sequence continues at coordinate 2,231 of JAYVRT010000012.1, forward strand.
CCGGCGCTCTACGCCGCGCGCGTGGCCGCGACGTAGGCCGGTGCAGCCGGGCCTGGGTTCTGGACGCAGCCACCACCACTGGCCACAACGACCACCGGGCTGCGACGGTGCCTACGGCCAGTGGTGGCAGCTGCGTCCAGCACCGCATGGGACAGCGCCCCGCTCTGCGAGCCTGCGGCGGGGCACCGAGCGGGTCAGTCGGCCGCGAGGTCGTTGGCAAGCGCCGCGAGTCAGGCCAATGAACCCGCCTGCGTCCATGCCGACGCCAAGGCTCCGCCCTCGAACCCAAATGCCGGGGCGTCACCCGACGCCAGCCTGCTAGTACTTGCCCTTCGCCTTGCGGGCGCGGACGCGACGGCGCTTGAGCACGCCGCGCTTCACCTTCGCGCGGTTCTTCAACTTCCTCTTGCTGCGGTTGCTCTTCACTGCGCGGGCCATGTTCGTTCCTTGCGTAGGTGGGGCGCCGTCGAATACACGCCCCGGTCGTGATCGACAAGCTGGAAGAAGTCGAGCGCCGGTTCGATCGACTCACCG
>JAYVRT010000013.1:0-2763 GCA_043776025.1 Archangiaceae bacterium
CGATGCCGAAGTCGCGCAGCTTTGACGACAGCTTCTCGGCGGTGGCCAGGTACGCCTCTTTGTCCACCGCCACCCGGGTGGTGTGGTTGGCCTCGAGCACATCCATCGGGGGGGCGACGAAGCTCTTTCGATCTCCGACGAACTCGAACTGCTCCTGCTCCTTTTTCTTCGTCGGCTTCGGCGGGGCCTTGGGCTCGATGATGATCGGCGTCCGCGCCAGCGCGGTGCTCAGGCTCATCGCTGCCACGGCTGGCGCGGCCTGCTCGACCACCTCGGCGGCGGCGGCGGTGGCGGCGGTGATCGACTCCAGCGCCTGCGCGGCCATCGGCGGCAGCGAGTCGATTGCCGCCGCTGGGGGGGCGGCGGGCGGCATCACGATCGACGGGCCGCGGCGTTCGATCACCGAGGGGACGGGAGCGGAGGCCATCGGCGTGGCGGCGGCCGGGGCCATGGCGGTGGGCGAGGGGATCAATGCCGAGGCCCACGCCGGCTCTTCGCCGACGCTCTGCATCCGCGGCGGGGGAGCCATCGCGGCCTGCGGCGGGACCGCCGAGGGTCCGGGCACCGCGACGGCGCCGGAGAGCAACGCACGCAGCTGCTCCTTCTCGAGGCGTTCGCGCTCTTTGAGGGTCTCGCGCGCGGCGCGCAGCGTCTCGCGTTCGGCCTTGAGCGCGTCGCGCTCCATCTGCGCCGCCTCGCGCTCGACGAGCGCCTCGGTGAGCGCCTGTTCCTTCTCCGCGAGCTTGTGGACCTTGGCCGCCTCGGTGGCCTTGAGCCGGTTGAGCTCCGCCTCGCGGACCAGGCGCGCGTTCTCGTCGGCGATCGCCTCGGCCTCCTCGGCGGTGGCCTCCATCTGGGCGAGCTCGGCCTCCTGGGCGTCGAGCTGGGCGAGGAACACCGCCTCTTCCTCCGCCGCCTTCGCCTGGTCGAGCTTGCGCTGCTCCAGCCGCTTCTTCTGTGCCTCCCACAGCGCCAGCCCCCAGACGTGGAGCTTCTTCGCCAACAGCTGCGCGCCGACCTGCACCAGGGCGATGAAGCGCAAGAAGGCGAACTGGGTCCCGACGATCAGCGCCACCGACGCCAGCGCGCTCACCAGCACCACGGTGCCGACGGTGGAGAACAGCGCCGCCAATGCGCCACCGACCTCACGGCCCAGCAGCCCGCCGGGCGCGTGCGCCCAGCGGCCGTCTTCCTTGAACATCAACTGGGCCAGCACCGAGCCGGAGACCATCAACAGCCCCAGGCAGAGCACCTGCGGCCAGCGGCGCTGCTTCGGCTGCCCGGCGAAGATGAGGCCCACGGTGTAGAGCCCCGCGAGCGGCAGCACCCAGGCGCAGATCCCGAAGAAGCCGCGCAGCGCCTCGGCGAGCGCGTGGCCGACGGGGCCGATGGCGTTGTGGAAGCCGGGGCCGACGCGGTCGTGCGCGTCGAACGTCGCCACCGACAACAGCGCGAGGACGGACAGCGTCAGCACCGCCACGCCGATGATCGCCCGCTGCCCAGTGGGCGCGGTCTTCATCTTTTGCTGCGCCAATGCCTTCCGCCGCGAGGCGATGTCTTGACGTGAGAGGACTGACTTCTCGCGAGCTCGGCTGGCCGCCATGTGCAACACCCCTGTGGTGATCTGATCGAAGGCGAGCGTAGGAGCGCGCAACGAGGGGTCAATTTTCTGACCTCCGGGGGCAAACCGGCCTAAATACGGCTTGCGCATGGGCGTCAGCTGCCCTCAGTGCCGCACCGAGTACGAGTTCGAGGACAACCGGATTCCGGACGACGGCCTCACGGTCAAGTGCACCCAGTGCGGCCACGTCTTTCGGATGAAGAAGCCTGGCCCGGCCCCGACCGTGCCCGGGCCCGGCGACGATCAGGGCCGGGATTGGCGGCTGCGCCAGCCGTCGGGCAACGTCTTCAACTTCCGGCACCTCACCACCCTGCAGAAGTGGATCGTCGAGCGGAAGGTGCAGAAGCACGATGAGATCAGCCTCACCGGCGAGGCCTGGAAGCGGCTGGGCGATATCGCCGAGCTGGCGAGCTTCTTCCAGGTGGTGGACGACGCCGCGCGCGCCGCCGCGACCTCCCAGACGCCAGCGGAACCAAAGCCCCAGCCGCCGGAGCGCAAGAGCGCCGACTCGCTGCCGCCGGAAGCGCCGATCAAGGCGAAGCTCACCGACACCCTGCCGATTCCCGGCTTCGCCACCCCCGAGCCGAAACCGGCTCCGCCTCCGATTCCCGCGGCGCGGCCCCCTCCTCCGAGCGCGGTCGACACCAACGAGACGATTCGCGGCCAGAGCTTCTCGATCTCCAAGGACAACATCCCGGCGACGCCGATGAACACGCCGATCCGCAAGAGCGGGCCGGTGCGCAGCGCCTACCGGCAGGACGAGCCGAAGCCCAGCGGGCTGATGAAGTGGGTCGCGCTCGCGCTGATCATCGTCGGCGCCGGCGGCGCGGCCGGCTACTACTACCTCACCGTCTGGCAGCCGGAGCAGGTGCGCCTCGCCGCCGAGCACGACGCCGCGGCGGAGCTCGATCGCGTCGAGAAGGAACGCCTCGCCGCGCAGAAGAAGGCGGACGACGAGGCCGCGAGGCTGCGCGCCGAGCAGGAAGCCGCCGCGCTCGCTGCCGCCGCCAAGCGCGACGCGGGCTCGCCGCCGGTGGTGGATGCCGGGGCTCCTGTCCCTGCCCCCGCCTCGGTCGACGCCGGCGCTGAACCGGTGGCCAAGCCGGTACCGAGGCCGATGGACTTCGACCAGCTGCTCGCCG
>JAYVRT010000014.1:0-9193 GCA_043776025.1 Archangiaceae bacterium
GGCCGAGGCGGAGAAGAAGCAGGCCGAAGAGGACCAGCGGAAGAAGGACGAAGAGGCTGCGCGGCTGGCGGCGCTCAAGCCTGCTGAGCCCGACCGTCCGCCGCCCGCGGTGGTGATCGCTCCCGCGCCCGGCCCCTCGGTGCGCAAGCTCGGCTTCATCCCGCTCGGCGTGGGCGTCGCCTCGGGCGCCGCCTCGGTGTTCCTGCTGGTCAGCGCCAAGGGGAAGTACGACTCGCTCAACAACCTCACCGCGCCCCGCGCCGACGCCGCCGCGATTCGCGACTCGGGAAAGATGTTCGCCACCCTCGGCTACGTCTTCACCAGTGTCGCCGCGGCCGGAGTCGCCGCTGCGGCGGTGATGTTCGCCGTCGGCGGAGAGTCTTCGACCCAGGTGAGCGTGTTCGCCGCGCCCGACGGCGCCTTCGTCGGAGTCAGCGGGTCGCTGCCGTGAAGACCGCACTGGCAGGCCTTTGTCTGCTGCTGCTCGGCGCGTGCGTCACCACCCGCCCTTCCCAGTGGGAGCACTGGTGCGTCGACTTCGACGGTAAGCCCGCCAACGTCGAGCTCCAGCGCGCGGGAGACGAGGGCTGGGAGATGGTCTCGATGGCCTTCCGCCCGCCGGTGTCGCAGCAGGGCAGCTCGGTCGGCGGCGGAGCGACGCTCGTCTGCTTCAAGCGGCCCAAGGCGCCGGTGCCGTACCACTGAGCGCTCAGGGCGTCTGGAGCGCCCCCTTCTCGAAGGCCGGGTGGCTCTTGCAGCGAAAGCCGTAGTTGCCGAACGAGCCGGTCTTCACCGAGCGGGTGCTGCCGAAGCCGGTGATCGTCAGCTCGGTGGGCCCGCAGGTCTGCTCCAGCGGATGGAAGAAGAAGTCCCCGGAGAAGGTCACCGTCTGCGAGCTGCCCACGTGCATGCAGGAGGGCGCGTAGCCGGAGCCGTTGAAGGTGATCGTCCCCGCCGGGGTCGTCGAGGAGTACGCGACGTAGCTGGTGCAGCCGCCGGCGAAGCCGGAGCAGGCCGGCACCCGGCACGCCCCGCTCGTCCCGCACACCGACTTCGGTGCGACACAGTCCGCGTCGAGGCAGCAGTTGGCGACGGGGATGCACGAGGTGCCGCCGCAGTCCTTCTCGTTCGCGGGGCAGGTCACCGCCTCCGTCTGCATCGCGGAGATCAACCCGGCGGAGCTGGCGGTGACGGTCGTCATCACCTGCGCCACCTCGCTGATGAAGACCTCGAGGAAGCTGCTCCCGGCGGGGATCTGAAACACGCCCGGTGCGCCAAGGCACTGGCCGTCGCCGAAGATCCCGGTCGTCGTCGAGCTGAAGCCGAACGTCACCGTCACCGGCGCGCCCGCGGTCACCGCCGCCCCGCAGCGATCCGACAGCTGAACCCGAAGCGCCCCCGAGCAGGTGCGGGCCTCGAGGCTCTGGGGCGCCGTGGCGAACGTGAGGCGGTCGGCCACGCCGTTGGGGAAGCAGCCGGCGTCGGTGCCCCCGTCGGTCATCCCAGCGTCATTCGTACCCCCGTCGGCCTCGCCGGCGTCGGTCGTCCCGGCGTCGCTGCCGCTCTCCGGCGGGCCGGCATCCACCTGGGGGTGCCCGGAGTCGGTGCCTGAGTCTTCAGGCGGCGCCGTCGTCGGGGAGCTGCACCCCACCGCGAAGGCGAGGCCGAGGCAGAACGTGAGGCGGGTCGTCACGGCGGGGAGGATCGCACGGGGCGGGCCGGCTCCACCAGTTTCGCCGTTCGTCCCCGCCAACTTGCGGTACCTTGCGCCCGCCCATGCAACGCCTGCTCGTCTCCACCCTGGCCCTGCTGCTCCTCGCGGCCTGCTTCGACTTCGACGGCGCCTACAACCGCTTCTGTGCGTCCGAGCACTGTGATGGCGGTTCAGGCGGAGGCGCTGGAGGAGGAGCCGGCGGTGGCGGGACCGGCGGTGGCAAAGACGGCGGCGCGGGCGGAGGCGGAACCGGGGGCGGGCTCGGGGGTGGAGCCGGTGGGGGTTCGGCTGGCGGCGCGGGCGGTGGAGGCACCGGAGGCGGCGACGCCGGTACCGATGCGGGGGTCGACGCGGGCGTCTTCACCTGCGACGCGGGCCAGCTGTGCTTCGTGCGTTCCTACGACACCCCGAAGAAGGTGCTCCAGTCGGTTTGGGCGGCGACGCCGAACGAGGTCTGGGCGGCGGGCGATCAGGGCACCGTGGTCCGGTGGAATGGCGCCGCCTTCACCCCCATGCTGCTGCCTCAGACGAGCGGGAACCAGTACGCGCTGTGGGGCACCAGCCCCGCCGACGTCTGGGCAGTCGGCTCCCCTGGCTCGATTACCCACCGGTGGAATGGGTCCACCTGGATCCCGATCACCACTCCCGGCTCGTACAGCAGCTACGGCGTCGTGGCCTTCAGCCCGAGCAGCGCGCTGATGATCACCTACGCCAGTGAGATCCTCAGCTGGAACGGCACCGCCTGGGCCCACGGGCCGCTCGACAGCTCTCCCAGCTACTACGGCCTGACCGCCTGCACCCCGGACGAAGCCTGGGTCAGCACCGGCGACGGCCGGGTCTTCCGGTACCAGGCCGACGCCGGCACAGTGGCGCTCGAGTACACCGCCCCGGGCACCCCCAGCCTCAACGCGCTGTTCTGCAGTCCGACCGAGGGGGTCTGGGTCGTCGGCGGCAGCGGCACCGTGGCGCGGCGCCAGGCCGGCGGCGTCTGGACGACGCTTCCCACGGGCAACGCCGCGTCGCTCAACTCGATCTGGATCTCGCCTCAGGGCACGGTGTGGCTCGCGGGGGACAACCGCACCCTGCTCCGGCTGACCGACGCCGGCGTCGAGCCCTTCAACCTTCCCCCGTACAACCTGGGCTTCTACTCCGACGTCTTCGGAGTCGGCGACGACCTCTGGGTCTCCGGCGGTTACAGCCAGGTGGCCGGATTCGACGGCGGTGTGATGATCCAGTACCGCGTGGGCAATTGAGGGTTTCTTGACCCCCCACCTTCGCGTCACTACCGTCGCCACCACGATGCAGCGTTGGGCGGTTCTGGTGGCGTTTGTTGGCGTGTCCGCGCAGGCGGCGGAGATCACCCGCGTCGCGTCCTCCTTCGATGACAACAAGCCGTTCGGGATGTTTCTCGACGTCGGCTTCGAATACACGCAGGACAAGGGGAAGCTGACCCGCGAGTGGTACGAGGACAAGGGGGGCGGGCTCACCGACGTCAGCGAGCTGCGCTACCAGCTGCGCGACATCCGGCTTCAGCTCGACGCCCACATCGGCCTCTACAAGGATCTCGAGTTCCATTTCGGGCTGCCGATCGTCTTCATCCAGGATCGCCAGTGGAACTTCTCCGAGGGCACCAACCCGGGGAACACCACCCTCTACCGAAACTGCGGCAATGCGGCCGGGGTCGGCTGCGAGGACGTGACGCTCCAGGGCCGCGGCACCGGGCACCTGTTCGAGGTCGGCGATCCGACGGTGAGCTACCGCGGCGGCCTGGGCGATCTCACCTTCGGCCTCGCCTACGCAATCTTCAGCCAGGCGCGAGACGACACCAAGCCCACCTGGGTCCTCTCGGTCGACTACAGCGCCCCGACCGCGCAGGTGAACGATCCGTCGCAGGCGTCGTTCACCAGCGATCGCCGCGGCGGCATCGGTGATCGCATCCACCGCTACAAGTTCTCCACCGCGATCAGCAAGCGCCTTGGGCCGCTCGATCCGTACTTCCAGCTCCACTACACGCTGCCGTGGGCGGGGCCGGGCAACTACAGCAACTGCGACCTTCCCAACGCGAAGGTGATGGGCCACCCGGAGAACTGCGGCAAGGAGTACTGGGACCACAACCAGACGGGGATCCACCCCGCCCACGTCGGCGGCTTCGTCTTCGGCGGCGAGTTCAACTTCTTCGAGCGCGCCCAGATGCACCAGAAGATCGCGCTCGATATCCGCGCCTGGCTTACCTACACGTCTGAGGGCCGCTACAACAACGAGCTGTCCGACCTGATGGGCAAGCTGCTCTACAGCAGCGACTACATGAACGTCGGCGGCCACATCGGCTTCACCGGGCACGCGGCGGACTTCATCCACATCAAGGCGTTCGCTTCCTGGTCGTACAACACCGAGCACTTCGTCACGACTGAGAACATCGGCCACGATCTCAACGGCAGCGGCGTCGTCGAGATCCAGGGCGCGCCTCAGGAGATCAACCCGAACTTCGATTGGCGCGTCGACCGCGTCGGGCGGCGGTTCCGAATCTCCGAGCAGATGATCTTCAAGGTCTCGGTGACCGCGAGCTTCAACTTCTAGCCCGGCAGCGTTTCGCCCTGGCGCGGCAGGCCGGCGATCGCTCCCAGCTTCGTCACCACCCGGCTCCCGACGCGGCACGCGAACCGGGCGATCGGCTCGAGCTGCTGCGGCGTCAGCGCTGCCAGCTGTTCGCGGGAGGTGGCGAGCTTCGTCACCTCGAGCAGCAGACCGCTCATGAAGCCGTCCCCTCCCCCGGTGGTGTCGAGCACCTCGACCGCCGGCGCGGGGACGGCGACGTCGCAGCCCTGCACCCGGGCGACCGCCCCCCGGGCGCCCAGCGTCACCACCGGCAAGAGCACTCCCTGTTGTTCGAGCCACCGCAGCGCCCGCGCCGGCTCGGCGTGGCCGGTGATGAACGCGCACTCCTCGTCGGAGAGCTTCACCATCGCGCACGACGGCAGCAGCGCGTCGAGCAGCGCCTTGAGCTCGCGCGGATCCTTCCACAGGTGGAGCCTCAGGTTCGGGTCGCACGACACCAACTGGCCGCGCGCCTTCGCCGTCGCCGCGGCGGTGAGGCTGGCCTCCCGAGCCGGGGGCAGCAGCAGCGAGTTGGTGCCCAGGTGGAGCACCTTGGCGCTGGCAAGAAACGCCTGGTCGACGTCGTCCAGGCACAGCTGAAACTCCGCCGCCTGGTGGCGGTAGAAGAGAAAGCTCCGCGCCCCGTCGGCGGCAACGGCGATGAAGCCGATGCCGGTGCGCCCCTGGGTCGTCAGCCGCAGGTGGCCGACGTCCACCCCTTCCCGGGCGAGCTCCTCGGCGATGAAGTGGCCGAACTCATCGTCGCCGGTGACGCCGCACATCGCGGTGCGCCCCCCGAGCCGGCGCACCCCGACCGCGACGTTGGCCGGCGCGCCCCCGAGCGAGCGGACCCAGGTCTGCACGTCGCGGACGCTGCCGCCGGTCTGCTGCGGGAGGAAGTCGACCAGCGACTCTCCCAGGGAGATCACGTCGAACGCGTGCATCGGGTCAGTCGGTGCCGACCTGGTGCATGAAGTCGACGCTCTTCAGCTTCCGGCCCAGGTGGTGGGCGATGAAGACGTTGAGCAGCTCGCGGCAGCGGGCCCGGATCTCCGGCGACAGCGGGGTGCGCTCCCCGGCCTGCAGCCGCGCCAGGGCGTCGACCACCCCCGCGGTCACCGGCAGGCCGGCGGGCGACCGGTGGGCGCAGCCATCGCAGGTGACGCCGCCGGCTTCGGGGTCGAAGCGGGGGCGATCTCCGGTGGGGCCCGAACAGATCGCGCAGGGCGCGAACCGGGGCTGGAAGCCGGTGAGGCGCAGCGCGTCCAGCTCGAACTTGATCACCGAGGTCGGCCCCGCGCGGCGGGCGTCGAGCTCGCCGAGGTAGGCCAGCAGGCACTCGAACAACGGCACGTGCGGCTCGTGATCCCGCGTCAGCTCGCGGCACAGCTCGAGGCAATACATCGCCCGGGAGATCCGCGGCAGGTCGTCGCGCAGCGCGAAGAAGCTGGAGACGATGTCCGCCCCGTCGAGCCGGCAGGTGTCTCCCCCGCGCTCCACCAGCTGGACCTTCAGGTGGGTCGCCAACTCCAGCGCCCCGGCGAAGCGCCGCTTGCTCTTGCGCGCCCCCGCGGCGAACGCCGTCAGCCGGCCCCGGCCCCGGGTGAAGAGCGTCACCACCCGGTCGGCTTCGCCGTAGTCGACGGTGGCGAGGACCACCGCCTCTTCGACGAACCGCTCCAAGTCAGCGCTTCCTGGGCGGCGGCAGCTGGCCCATCACCACGAAGAAGACGTAGGCGGCGACCACCAGCCCCAGCGCGACGAAGAGCAGCGTCTTCCAGGCGCGTGACTTCCGCTGCTTCTCCAGCACCTTCGGCGTCGTCTCCGGCTCGCGCGCCACCCCGGGGATCTCGTGCCAGCGGGTGATCGCGTCGTCCGCCGACAGCCCGATCACCTGGGCATAGGCGCGGATCAGGTTCTGGAGGAAGACCCGTTCGGGGAGCCGGTCGCTCTGGCCGTCCTCGAGCGCGGCCACCAGCGTCGGGGGGATCTTGGTGCTCTTCGCCACGTCTTCCCGGGTGAGCCCGCGCAGCTCGCGTTGCTGGGTGAGGAACCGGCCGAACTCGGGGTAGTCGCTCACGGACGGCTCACTTCAGCGCGTCTTTCAGCCGCTGGCAGTCGTCTTTGTTCGAGTCCGCCTTGGCGATGCAACCGTCGAAGGCCTTCTTCGCCGGCTCGATCTGGCCCATCTTCGACAGGCACACCGCCTCGCGCATGAAGGCGTCGGACAGGTCGGGGCAGGAGTCCCGGTACTTCGCGTAGTCGTGGCACGCCTCGGGCAGGTTGCCCTGTTCCTCATAGACGTTGGCCAGCTTCAGGTAGCCGAAGCAGAACTTGGGGTTGGTCGTCACCGAGCTCTTCAGGCTCTCGATCCCCGCGCGCACGTCGCCGGTCTTGTACTTCGCCCACCCGAGGTTGGCCTGGGCGATGTACGGGGTGGCGTAGGTCATGTCGTTGAGGGCTTCTTCGTACATCTTGATCGCATCCTCGTAGCGCTTCTCGTCGATGTAGAGGTTGCCGAGGTTGGTCTTTGCTTCGGAGAACTTCGGCTTGAGCGCGAGCGCCTTCTCGTAGGCGGCGCGGGCCTCGTCGAGCCGGCCGAACACGACGTGGAGCAGCACTCCCTTCGCGTGCCAGGCCTCGGCCATGTCGGGATCGAGCTCGAGCGCCTTGTCGAACTCCTGCATCGCGCCGGGAGGGTTCTTCACCTGAACGTCGACGCCCATCTCGAAGTGAATGCCGGCGGCCTCGTGTTCCTTGTCGCTCGCCATGTGGCGGCAGCCGGCCAACGGCACCACCAGCGCCGCGAGGCAGAACGCGGAGAAGAGCTTGCCCAGCGTGCTCGCCGTCGGCTTGGCTCCGCCAGGGCCGTGCGGATCCGCCGAACGGCTGGCGCCGCCGCCGGGCTTGGGAGCCTCGCGCTGGAAGACGGGGAGCGTGGAGATCATCGTGTTCTGCTCTTCCACCGAGCGGCCACGGAAGTTCAGGTTGTCCATGATGAAGCCCATCGACTCGACGAACCCGATCGCGTCCGCCTCTTCCGACTGGTAGCGCTCGGAGGGCACCGCGCGGTGCTCGGGCACGTAGACCGCGCACTGCCCGCTCTCCGGCATGTAGAGGTAGACGAAGACGGCGAAGCCCTGCGGCCCGCGCAGGCCGAGGATGTAGGCCCGCGACGGCCCCGCCTGCCGGCCCGGCACCGCGAGGTGCGGCTGGTTGAGCGACTCGTGGAGCGCCACCACCTGGTCCTTCACCGCGGGCAGTCCGCGCAATCGCTCGTCGATGGTGAACAAGGGTGTCCTCGGTGCTCCTTCAGCGCGCGTTGAGCCCGAACTCCTGGGAGGTGTCGGTGGTGTCGGCGGCGGTCCGCTCGAACTTAACCACCGGGTTGTCGATCATCACGTGATCCCCGCTCATCGTCCCTTCGCCGATGATGATCCTGAAGAAGTGCTCCTTCGACATGCTCTTGCGCGCGTCGGGGGCGACCTTCTTCGCGATGAACATCACGTTGTTCTTCCCCGGTACGAGGTAGCGGGTGACGTCGGTGACGATCTGATCCTCCGAGGATCGCAGCTTCCGGATCCACTTCGAGTTCACGTAGAGCTCGACGTCGTACTCCGTCATCCCCACCACGTTCTGCTCGGTGACGAGGAAGTAGTGCTTGGAGATCGCCGCCGCCGCGGGCGCCTCGGCCGGCTGGCCTTCGACCTGCTTCACCGCGTAGCCCGGGGCCTCGATCAGCACGTTGCCCTTGTCATCGATGCGGACGGTCACCTTCTCGAACTTCTGGTTGGTGACGCCGTCGATCTTCACCCCGTTCAGATAGACGCTGCCGGCGAGCGCAGTGCCGGAGAGAAGCAGCAGGCCGATGAGGGTATGGCGCACTTAGAAACCTCGCGTTGTTGCGCACTTAGGACTTAATCCAAACGCAGGCCGCCCGCGAAAATTTCACCCGGCGGTGCTAGGGGAATCGCCATGGGTGAGAGTCGACTTTCTTTCGGCGCCAGGTTCAAGCTGGCGTGGGCGATCCTCTTCGGGGGGGCGTCCGCGCCGGTCGCGGCTGCGCCCCAGCCGCTGCTGCCGCCGCCCTCACCCGAAGCCACCCACGCGAGCGGGCTGTTCGTCCTGGGGATCCTCCAGCGCGAGGGCCGGCTGATCGACTTCCTCCAGGAGGACGTCTCGGGCTTCACCGACGCCGAGGTCGGCGCCGCGGCCCGCGTCGTCCACGAGGGCTGCCGCAAGGTGCTCAAGGAGTACCTGCCGGTGCAGGCGGTGGTGCCCCAGGCCGAGGGTGACAAGCTCACCGTGCCGCTGGGCTTCGACGCCAACCGCTTCCGCCTCACCGGCGCCGTCAGCGGCCCGGGCCCGCACGATGGGACGCTCAAGCACCACGGCTGGGAGGCGACGGCGGTGAAGCTCCCGGCGCTGCCGACGACGATGAACCTCAAGGTGCTCGCGCCCGCCGAAGTGGAGCTGCCCTGACGATGGGTGACCGCCGCTACGCGATCGGAATCGATCTCGGCACGACGCACTGCGCGCTCTCCTACCAGCGCCTCGACGCGACGTCGGGCCGCGGCGCCCAGCAGGCGGTGCTGCCGGTTCCCCAGCTGACCGCGCCGGGTACGGTCGAGAGCCGCCCGCTGCTCCCTTCGTTCCTCTACCTGCCCGCGGACAACGAGTTCCCTGCTGGTTCGCTCGCGCTGCCCTGGGCGAAGGCGGCGCCGGTGGTGGGCGAGTTCGCCCGGTCGCACGGGGCGAAGGTGCCGACCCGGCTGGTCTCGTCGGCGAAGAGCTGGCTGTGCCACCCGACGGTGGATCGCCGCTCGGAGATCCTCCCCTGGCAGGCGCCGCCCGACGTGAAGCGGGTCTCGCCGGTGGACGCCG
>JAYVRT010000015.1:0-2750 GCA_043776025.1 Archangiaceae bacterium
GAGCGTCAGCTGTCGGCTGATCGAGGTGAAGTCCGAGTATTTGATCGTCAACTGCACCACCCGGCTCTTGACCCCGGCGCGCCGCATCCGCCGCGCGACCCGCAGCGCCTGGGAGTGGAGGTGGGGCAGCAGCGCCTGCTTGCCGAGCACGTCGGCCTCGAACGTGTCCTGCGCCCCGATGCTCTTCGCCTCGCGGTCCGGCACCACCGGCCGGTCGTCGATGCCCTGCGACAGCTCCCACAGGTGTTGGCCTCCGCTCCCCAGCCGCTGCTCGAGCCAGGCCTGGTCGTGGCTCGCCAGGTCTCCAATCGTCTTCAGGCCCAGCGCCTTGAGCGTCTCCTCGGTGCGGGGGCCGACGCCCCACAGCCGTGACACCGGCAGCGGAGCGAGAAACTCCCGCGCCGTCCCCGGCAGCACTTCGCGCTGGCCGTTGGGCTTGGCGAAGTCGGAGGCGACCTTGGCGACGTACTTCACCTCGGCGATTCCAGCGGACGCGGGCAGCTCGACCTCCCGGGCGATCTTCGCCCTCAAGTCCGCCGCGATCTTCGACGGCGCGCCGAACAGCCCCACCGACGCGGTGACGTCGAGGAACGCCTCGTCGAGCGAGAGCGGCTCGATCAGCGGGGTCACCTCCTCGAAGATCTTGAACACCGCCTCGCTCGCGTCGGCGTAGGCGTGAGGCCGCGGCGACACCACGATCGCGTGGGGCGCGAGCTTCACCGCCCAGGACATCGGGATCGCGCTCTTCACCCCGAAGGGCCGCGCCTCGTAGCTCGCCGCCAGCACCACCCCGCGGGTCGGGTGCCCTCCGACGATCACCGGCTTGCCCTTGAGCTTCGGGTCGTCCCGCTGCTCCACCGACGCGTAGAACGCGTCCATGTCGAGGTGAATGATCGCGCGGGTCACAGCACGTAGGTCCGGTCTTGAATCACCGTACCCTGACCGTCGAAGTACTTCATCCGCACCGACACCGTCGTCGGGTCGAGCTCGAACGCGGCGTAGTTGTTTGTCCCCGAGGCCCAGTCGAACTGCGGCGGCGACGGGTAGCTCGGCGATGGATTCGCCATCTGGCCGCCCGGGCCCACCAGCGCCTCGATCTGGTGCTGCCCCGGGCCACCGAGCGCCACCCGGCCGATCATCGCGAGGTGAAAGTCGCCGGAGATCCACAACACCCCGCGCAGGTGCGCGTCGTCGATGAAGCTCAGGATCTCTTCCCGCTGCTTCGGGTAGCCCTCCCAGCGATCCGTCTTTCCGGTCTCGAAGAACGCGCCAGGGACGCGGGAGATCGGCACCGAGTTCATGATCAGCTTGAACACCGCGGTGCTGTTGGCCAGGCCTTCCTTGAGCCACGTCATCTGATCGGGGGAGATGTACTGCCCGCTCGCCTGCCACCGCTCACCGCGGCAGTCGAGGACAAAGACTTCGGCGGTGTCGCCCCACTTGAACGAGCGCCAGATCTTCCGGCCCCCGGGGCCCGGGCGCGTCGGCTGGTGCTCGAAGTACGCCCTCAAGCCAGCGTCGAACTCTCCCTTCGGGATCGCGTCCGCGTCCCAGTTGTTGAACAGCTCGTGGTCGTCCCAGGTGCAGATCACGCTCGTCGACGCCCGCAGCGCCTGCTGCGACGGATCCGCCAGGCCCGAGCGCCACTTGGCGCGAAACCCGGCGAGGTCGTCGGCCCCATCCGCGTAGATCGTGTCGCCGAGCAGCAGAAACGCGTCGAGATCGAGCCGCGCCCCCGCCTGGGCCAGCGGCGACAGCTCGTAGCCTTCCTTGGTGCAGCTCACCGCCCCGAAGGTGAGCGGCCGCACCGCTCCAGGCGCCAGCGCGGTGCGAAAGCGCCCCGGGACGCTGCGCACCCCGGCCCCGTCGGTGAACTGGAACCGGTGCCAGGTGAAGGGAACCAGCCCACTCGCCTCGACGTGCACCACCTCTCCTTCCTCCACCGGCGCGGCCGCTTCGAACACCGTCGCGCCGTCATCGGTCCACACCTTGACTCGCAGCGGCCCCTCGCCGCGGTACAGGGTCCAGAGCAGCGCCCCGGTGGCGGTCGCCTCTCCGCTGGCGACCCCGAGGGGGAAGAGCCCATGCAGCTCGAACGACGGCCCGCAAGCGGCGAGCGCGGCGGCGCCGCCGAGCACCGTCCGGCGGGAGAGCGGCTGTCTCACTGCGCGGCTTCCTCGCGCGGGTGCCGGTTGCCGCTGAGCGCCTGGCGGGCGGCGAAGAGCGCGGTGACGTCGAAGGTGAACAGCGACGCCGCCGACCCGACGATGCCGATCAACATCAGTGCCTGGCCCTTGCCGAACTCCGCGCGCTCGCGCACGGCTCCGAGCGCGAAGATCCCCACGAAGACCGCGCCCGCCAGCGCCACCCACCGGCTGGTACGCCACGCCTGCAGTCGCACCGCGCCGACGTCCACCGTCCCGTGCTCGTCGTCCGTGATCCGGGCCAACTCCGGCAGCACCAGCCAGGTGATCGCGAGGTTGAGCGCGATCGAGAGCGCGATGCTCCCCGCGATCACCTCGGGGTTGGGACGCCCGGTGGCGTTGAACTCAGCGATCGCCCAGCTCGAGCCCACCAGGTAGGAGACGGCGCCGGCGCCGATCAAGGCACTGGCCTCCGTCAGCATCATCACCGCGGTGCGTCCGGGGGTCGCGGGCAGCTCAAGGTTCGCCGAGCGCGGCGCATCGGCGAGGGTGGGGGTCTCTTCAGCGGACGCGGGCAGTGCGACGCAGAGCGCCGCCGCAGCGAGC
>JAYVRT010000016.1:0-2747 GCA_043776025.1 Archangiaceae bacterium
CCCCGCACCGCGACGTTGGGCAGGCCCGCTCCGGTGCCGCCGGCGATCAGCGCGTCCATCAGCCCCGCGAAGGTGTCCTCCGCCTCGCCGGTGACCGCGACGTCGTAGCCTTCCTGGCGCAGCAGGTAGTCGTTGTCCGCGCCCACCTCGGGGCCGCCGATCAGCACCTTCGTCCGTGGCGACCGGCGCTTTACCTCGCGCGCGAGGTGGAGGCTGCGCTCGGAGTTCCACAGGTAGAGCGACAGGCCGAGGAAGTCTGGCTCGTCCTGGGCGATCAGCTCGGCGAGACGCGTGTCCCCGTCCGAGTCGGTGATCTCCGGGGCGAGCACCTCGAGCTTCAGGCGCTGATCCAACCCGTGCACCCGGGCGGCGACGCCGAGGCACCCAGCGGCGAGCGGAACGTTTCCGGTCGAGGCAAGCGCCGCCGGCGGAGGCACGGGCAACTGCACCAGTTTGAGCCGCTTCACCTAAGGCCGCGCGTACTCGATCATCGTGTACGCCTTGATGAACTTCTCGACCGGCAGGGTGAAGACGCCGTCGTCCTTCCCGTCGGCGCCTGGCTCGCCGCTGCCCCAGGGGTTGCGCAGCTTCACCAGTTGCTGCCCGTCTTTCTCTTCGGTGCCGAGCAGGGTGTAGGCATGATCCGCGACCAGGCCCGGCTCGGTCGGGTGAAACGGCTGGCTCAGCGCGACGACGCAGCCTTTGTCCGCCAGCGCCGCCTTGACCGCGGCGAACGCCTGGGCCGGGGTGAGGTCCGGGGTGAGCAGGGTGAAGCCCGGCTTGGCGCCGGTGAGCGCCTCGAGCGCGTCGGCCCCCATGCCGCCTTCGATCTTCCCGAAGCTCCCCTTCCAGGCGGCGTACGCCTTCTCGAAGATCTGCGGCCACAGCTCCGACGGCTCGCGCGCCGCGGCGTACTCGAACTGGCCGTCCTTCATCGCGAACTTGCCGTCGATGGTGACCTGCTCCTTCGTCGCGGGCTTCGACATGTCGGCGCGCTCGAAGAACGTCACGGTGTAGGTGCCGTCGCGGTTGGTGGTGATCGCGTTCTTGAGCAGCTCGGGGTGCGACTGGGCCACCGCCGACAGCGACGAGAGCAGGTAGCAGTCGCCGAGCGCGCCCTGCATTGGGTCGTCGGCGCCGAACCCTCCGACCGAGACCTTCCCCGCGTGCTCGGTGAAAGTGACGTTGCCCGCGTGGGCGTCGGAGGTGGTGATCTTCGGCTGTCCGCCGCCCTTCAGCGGCCCGCCAGTCTCCGCCTCGATGCGCGCGTTCTTCGCCACGTCGCTCTTGAGGAACTGGGTGATCGTCGCCCGTGCGCCGGGCTCGAACTTGTCGCCGTACTGGCCGAGGAAGCCGACGAGGTAGTGCGCCTTGACCTCGGTGAAGTCGCCCTTCTTCGCCTCGCGGACCAGCGCGTCGGCCTCGGCCTGGGTGACCTTGTTGTCTTTGCCCATCGACTTCAGCTGGGCCTTGTACCGGTTCGACTCGGTCATCAGCTTCGAAGGCATAGGCGTCCACAGTACTTCAACCGCCCCCGAAAAGAGCCAGATCGCCGTGGTACGAAGGGCCGATGGGACGCACCCTCGGGGCCCTCGCCTTGCTCTTCGCCGCCATGGCCGACGCCGGGGTCCCCGACGCTGGCGCGTCCGCCGCGAAGCCGACGGTGGCGATCGCGTACTTCGACTACGAAAAAAGCGACGAGCTCGACGTGCTCAAGAAGGGCCTTGCCCAGATGCTGATCAGCGACCTCGGCGCGCACCCGAGCGTCCGGCTCGTCGAGCGGGCGCGGGTGCAGGAGCTGTACGACGAGCTCAAGCTGGCCGAGACGAAGAAGGTCGACCCGCAGACGGCGATCAAGCTCGGCAAGCTGCTCAGCGCCCGCTACGTGCTCATCGGTGGCTACTTCGTTTTTGGCGGGCAGCTGCAAATCAGCACCCGGCTGATGGACACCCAGACCTCTGCGCTGATCCCCGGCCCGAAGGTGCGCGGGAAGCCGGAGGCGTTCTTCGAGCTCGAGGCCGAGCTGGCGCAGAAGCTGTCTAAGCTGTTCGCCAACCAGGTGCCGGCGGTTGTCAGGACGGAGGCCTCCTCAGCGCCGAAGCGGCCGGCGCATTGCTCGATGGCGGTCGCACTGAAGTACTCGAAGGCCCTCGACGCGATCGATCGCAAGGACCCCGCCTCCGCGCGGAAGCAGCTCGAGGCGGTGGTGAAAGACGAGCCAGACTTCGTCCTCGCCGCCATCGACCTCGCCCAGTTGGTCAAGTGATGCGGGCGCTGGCGCTGGCAGCCGTCGCCTGCGCGCTGGCCGCTCACGCCGAGCCGCGGCACGTCGTCGCGGTCACCTACTTCGACGTCAACGGAGGAGGGGAGGACTACCGGCCCCTGGGCAAGGGCCTGGCCCAGATGCTGATCACCGATCTGATCGCGGTGAAGAGCATCACCCTCGTCGAACGGGCGAAGCTCAACGTCGCGCTCGACGAGCTGAAGCTTGCGAAGTCGCCGTTCATCGACCCGGGCTCAGCGGTGAAGCTTGGCAAGGGGCTGTCGGCCACCCACCTGCTCACCGGAGCGATCAACGTCGTCGGCGGGAAGATGCGGATCGACGCCCGGGTGCTCGAGGTGGAGAGCGGCGAGGTGAAGGCGAGCAAGAACGTCGAGGGCGAAGCCCAGGAGTTCTTCGCGCTCGAGAAGGAGCTGGTCGAGCTCCTCGTCGCGGCCCTCGAGCTCAAGCCGGACCTCAGGGAGAA
>JAYVRT010000017.1:0-2743 GCA_043776025.1 Archangiaceae bacterium
AAGGTGTTGTTCTGCTCCGGGTCGAGCACCTCCAGCAGCGCCGACGACGGATCGCCGCGGAAGTCGGTGGACATCTTGTCCACCTCGTCGAGCAGCATCACCGGGTTGTTCGACTCGGCCTTCTTGATCTGCTGGATGATCTTCCCCGGCATCGCGCCGATGTAGGTGCGCCGGTGGCCACGGATCTCCGCCTCGTCGCGCACGCCGCCCAGCGACAGCCGGACGAACTTCCGCCCCAGCGCCCGGGCGATCGACCGCGCCAGCGAGGTCTTGCCCACGCCCGGCGGCCCGACGAAGCAGAGGATCGGGCCCTTGATCTTCCCCACCAGCGACTGCACCGCGAGGTACTCGAGGATCCGTTCCTTCGCCTTCTTCAGGCCGTAGTGGTCCTCATCGAGCACCCTCTCGGCCTCGCCCAGCTCGAGCTTGTCCTTGGTCTCGTCGGCCCAGGGCAGCGAGAGGACCCAGTCGATGTAGTTGCGGACCACGGTGGCTTCCGCCGACATCGGGCCCATCATCTTCAGCTTCTTCAATTCCTTGCGGACCTTGAGCGTGGCCTCCTTGCTCATCCGCTTCGTCTTGAGCTTGTCCTCGATCTCCTGCAGCTCGTTCTTGCTCTCGTCGCGGTCGCCCAGCTCGCGCTGAATCGCCTGCATCTGCTCGTTGAGGTAGTACTCCTTCTGGGTCTTCTCCATCTGCTTCTTGACCCGGGTGCGGATCTTCTTCTCGACCTTGAGGATCTCGATCTCGCCCTGCATCAGCTCGTAGAGCTTCTCCAGGCGCTTCACCGCCGACTCGGTCTCCAGCAGCGCCTGCTTGTCGTTGAGCTTGAGCGAGAGGTGGCTGACGATCGTGTCCGACAGCCGCGAGGGGTCGTCGATCGCCGAGACCTGCTGGGGCAGCTCGGCGGGAAGCCGCTTGTTGAGCTCGACGAAGGCCTTGAACGTCTCCCGCACCGCGCGCAGCAGCGCCTCGAGCTCGACGTTGCTCTCGGTCGCCTCCTCGGACTGCTCGATGCGCACGAGGAAGTGCGCCTCGTTGGGCTGGAACTCGACGATCTTCGCCCGCTGCACGCCCTCGACGAGGACCTTCATCGTCCCGTCGGGCAGGGGCAGCAGCTGGATGATGTGACCGAGCGTCGCGTAGTGGAAGACGTCGTCGGGGCCGGGGTCGTTGGTCTTCGCCTTCTTCTGGGCGGAGAGCACGATGTACGCCTTGTCGTCGCCGCCCTCTTTCACCCGGGCGTCGCGCCGGGCCGCCGCGTCCTTCAGCGCGGAGATCGACTTCTCCCGGCCGACGAACAGCGGCACCACCATGTGCGGGAAGACGACGATGTCGCGCAGCGGCAACAGCGGGAGCGCCGCCGACTTCGTTTCCTTCTTCTCGTCACGTCCGAAGAACATTCATCCTCACTTGGGCGGCAGCTACAGCGTGCAACCGGCTTATAGCACCCGGCCGATCGGCACTCTCATTTCTGGCCGGTTGGTTCTGCAGGGGCGGGGGGGGTCACTTTGAGTGTCTGGAACAAGAAGGCGAGCTGATCGGCCGAGGACTCGAGCGCCTTCGCCACCTGGTCCGACCCGCCGTGCCCCGAGTGCATCTCGATGCGCAGCCAGGTCAGCGAGGGGCTGCGGGTCTGGACCTCGGCGACGAACTTCCGCGCGTGCATCGGGTCCACCCGGTCATCGTGGTCCGCCGACATCATCAGCAGCGGCGGGTACTTCACCCCGGTCTGGACGTGGTGGTACGGCGAGTACGCCTCGAGGACCTTGAACTCGTCGGCCGTGTCCGGGTCTCCGTACTCGGGGACCCAGGTCTTGCCGCTGCCGAACAAGGGGTAGCGGACCATGTCCAACAGCGGCACCGCGCAGATCACCGCCCCGTACAGCTCGGGGTGCTGGGTAATCGCGGCGCCGGTGAGCAGCCCGCCGTTGCTCCCGCCGCGGATCGCGATCCTGGCCGGCTGGCTGTAGCCCTCCTTCACCAGGTACTGCGCCGCGGCGGCGAAGTCGTCGAACACGTTCTGCTTGTGCGCCTGCTTCCCCGCGTCGTGCCAGGCCTTGCCGTACTCTCCCCCGCCCCGCAGGTTGGGCACCGCGTAGATCCCCCCCGCCTCGAGCCACGGGTAGATGAAGCTGGTGAAGGCGCTGGTGAGGCTGACGTCGAAGCCGCCGTAGCCGTACATCATCACCGGGTTGCTGCCGTCCTTCTTCACGTCCTTGCGGTGGACGAGGAACATCGAGATCTGCGTCCCGTCCTTGCTGGGGTAGAAGACCTGGCTCACGGTGTAGGGGGTGGGGTCGATCGGCACCTCGACCTTCGCCCACAGGTCGCTCTTGCCGGTCTTCACCGAGGTCTTGAAGATCTGCTGGGGGATCGTGAAGCTCGAGAAGGCGTAGTAGGCCTCGTCGTCGTCCTCGAGGCCGATCAGCCCCGACGCCGTGCCCAGGCCGGGCAGCTCGATCGTCCGCACCGGCTTGCCGTCGAGGGTGAAGAGCTTGACCTCGCTCACCGCCTTGCGCAGCCCGGTCGCAGCCAGGTGCCCGCCAACGACGCCGATGCTCTCGACCGCGAGCTCCTTGTCCTCGGGGATCAGCTCCTTCCAGTTGGCGCGCTGCGGCTTCTTCGGGTCGACCTTGAAGACCCTCTTGTTGGGCGCGCCCTCGTCGGTGGTGACGTAGAAGACGTCTTTCCACACGTCGATGCCGTAGGTCGCGTCGACGCCCTTCACCAACAGCTTCCA
>JAYVRT010000018.1:0-2741 GCA_043776025.1 Archangiaceae bacterium
CGGGCGGCGGCACGGCGGGTGGCGCGGGCGGCGGCACGGCGGGTGGCGCGGGCGGCGGCACGCCGGCGACGGACTACTCCGGCGCCTACTCGGCGAAGATGACTGCCAACCAGGCGGTTCCTCCGACGACCTCGACTGGCAGCGGCACCGTGGCGGTGACGGTCGCGCTCCTCACTGATGCCGGCTACAGCGTGACGCTGGCAGGGACGCTGCCGGGCTTCGGCGCGGAGACCCCGAGCGCGGTCCACATCCACAACGAGCTGGCGGGGCGGAACAACGCCTCCCCGATGCCGGGCAGCAACTACACCGTCACCGCAGACGCGGGCACCTTCACCGTCGCGGGCGTCGGCAACTTCACTCCGGCGAATGTGAAGGAGATCGCCGAGGGGCGCTCCTACATCAACGTCCACACCAACCTCACCGCCAGCGGCGCGGTGCGCGGTCAGATCCTCAAGGCCGGGGACTCGCTCTGGAGCGCCCAGCTCAGCGGCGCGAACCAGGTCCCGGTCTCGCCCTACCCCGCGAGCCTCGCGTCGGTGGAGTTCGTGGTCTCGCCCGACGGTGGCATCGCGTACCAGGGGCTGTGGCCGAGCGATGTCTCCGCTGCCGCGGCGCACATTCACCAGGGCGGCGCCGGCGTCAACGGCACCAACTTCGTCACCCTGACGCTCACGACCGACGCCGGTGGCCTGCTCGGCACGACCTCGGTTTCGGCGGTGAACGCGGGCGACACCGACGGCGGCATCTACGTCAACATCCACACCGCCGACGCGGGCGGCGGTCTGATCCGCGGGCAGATCGTCAAGCACTGATCGGCACCTGAAAGGAACTTCCTGGGGCACCGCGGAGCCTTCGCGGTGCCCCATTTTTTCATCCCGTGATCGACACCGACCTTCAGCGCCTCGTCTCGCTCCGGCATCCGGATCCGCACCAGTTGCTCGGCGTGCACGCGGACCCCGACGGGCTGGTGCTGCGCGCCTGGCGGCCCGAGGCGGCGGCCGTCTTCGTCCTTCCGGAGAACGGGGCGCGCATCGAGCTGCGGCCGGCGAAGGGGCTGCCGGGACTCTTCGAGGTGCAGCTGGGCCGGGCGCGTGAGGTCTTCAAGTACCGCCTCGAGGTGCTCTACCCCTCGGGCGCCACCTTCACCCTCCACGATCCCTACGCCTTCCTGCCGACGCTGGGCGATCAGGATCTGTACTTCGTCGGCGAGGGCCGCCACCAGCGGCTGTGGGAACGGCTCGGCGCGCACCCGATGATCCACCAGGGCGTGGGTGGTACCGCGTTCGCCGTCTGGGCTCCGAACGCCGACGGGGTCTCGGTGGTGGGGGACTTCAACTCCTGGGACGGCCGCCTTCACCCGATGCGCTCGCTGGGCGCTTCGGGAATCTGGGAGCTGTTCATCCCCGACGTCTCCGAGGGCGCCCGCTACAAATTCGAGGTCCGCCCGGGCCACGACGGGATTCCCTTTCTCAAGGCAGATCCCCTGGGGTTCCGCACCGAGGCGCCGCCGCTCACCGCCTCGGTGGTGCACAGCCTCAAGCAGTACCGGTGGAACGACACCGCCTGGATGAAGCAGCGGCAGGCGGGCCTCGATCGCCCGCTGTCGATCTACGAGGTCCACGCCGGCTCGTGGAAGCGCGTGCCCGAGGAAGATCACCGCAGCCTCACCTGGCGCGAGCTCGCGGTGCAGTTGGCGGATTACGCGCTCGCGATGGGCTTCACCCATGTCGAGCTGATGCCGGTGGCAGAGCACCCGTTCGGCGGCTCCTGGGGGTACCAGATCGGCGGGTACTACGCGCCCACCGCCCGCTACGGCCACCCCGACGATTTCCGTTTCCTCATCGATCATCTCCACCAGAAGGGGCTGGGGGTGATCATCGACTGGGTCCCGGGCCACTTCCCCCGAGACGCCTTCGCCCTCGGGCAGTTCGACGGCACTGCCCTCTACGAGCACTCCGATCCCCGCCAGGGGGCGCACCCCGACTGGGGAACGCTGATCTTCAACTTCGGCCGAAACGAGGTGCGCAACTTCCTGCTGGCCAACGCGCTCTTCTGGCTGCGCGAGTACCACGTCGATGGCCTTCGGGTGGACGCGGTGGCCTCGATGCTCTACCTCGACTACTCGCGCCACGAGGGCGAGTGGGTCCCCAACATGTATGGCGGCCGGGAGAACCTCGAGGCGATCAGCTTCCTGCGCGAGCTCAACGACACCGTGCAGGCGCTGCACCCCGACGTGTTCGTGATGGCCGAGGAATCGACCTCGTGGCCGCGCGTCTCGCGCCCCACGCGCGACGGGGGCCTGGGCTTCACCCACAAGTGGAACATGGGGTGGATGCACGACACCCTGAGCTACTTCCAGAAGGACCCGATTCACCGGCAGCACCACCACCACCAGCTCACCTTCGGGCTGCTCTACGCCTACAGCGAAGACTTCGTGCTGCCGCTCAGCCACGACGAGGTGGTGCACGGCAAAGGTTCGCTCGCGAACAAGATGCCGGGCGACGAGTGGCAGAAGTTCGCCAACCTCCGCGCGCTCTACGCGTGGATGTGGAGCCACCCCGGCAAGAAGCTGCTCTTCATGGGCGGCGAGTTCGGCCAGTGGCGCGAATGGAATCACGACACCAGCCTCGACTGGCATCTCTGCAACATCCCCGAGCACGACGGGCTGAAGCGTCTCGTCCAGCATCTTAACTCGCTCTACAAACGCGAACCCGCGCTCTGGGATCTCGACGACACTTACG
>JAYVRT010000019.1:0-2738 GCA_043776025.1 Archangiaceae bacterium
GGCGGCCCAACAGATGCTGCGCCACCACGTTCACCGCCTGGCGGTGCTCGACACGTCGGAGAAGTTGATCGGGGTGGTGACCACCTCCGACGTCAACCGTTGGGTCGCGGAGTCGCCCGACATCCCCTGAGCACCGCGCGGCCGGCTCGCACGGGCGTCCGGCTCACGCGCGGTCGTGCTTGTCCGACAGCAGCAGCCGGAGCTCGGCCGAGGCGATCACCCGACGGGCCGCGTCGACCGCGTCGGGGGTCACCGACACCGAGGTGATGCCGAGGTTCACCAACGCCTCCGCGAACTCCGGCCGGTTGGAGGGCGCCTGGCCGCACAGTGAGGAGGTGAGCCCGTGGGCGCGCGCTGCCTTGATGATGCGACTGATGGCGTCGAGCACGGCGGGGTCCGACTCGTCGAAGAGCTCGGCGCAGACGCCGGAGTCGCGGTCGACGCCGAGCATCAACTGGGTCAGGTCGTTGGAGCCGATCGAGACGCCGTCGATGCCGAGCTTGGCGTACTCGGGAATCCAGTAGGCCACCGACGGGACCTCGGCCATCACCCAGCGGTGCAGCCCGCGCTGCCGGCCCAGCGGGCTCTGGTCGATGAGCTCGAGGCACCGCTCCAGCTCCCACTTGGTCCGGACGAACGGAATCATCACGTGGAGGTTGGGGGTGCGTTCGCGAACCCGCGCGAGCACCTCGAGCTCGAGCTTGAACAGCTCGGGGTCTTTGACGTACCGGTAGCAGCCGCGGTAGCCGATCATCGGGTTCTCTTCCTCGGGCTCGTGCTTGCGCCCGCCCTCGAGGCCCCGGAACTCGTTGGTCCGGAAGTCGTACGTCCGGTAGATGACCGGCCTGGGCATGAAGGGGGTGGTGATCCGCAGCAGCTCGGTCGCCATCTTGTCGACGAACTCGCGGGCGCCGCCCTGGGCGACGACCTCCTTCGGGTGGCGGTTGCCGAGCGCGGAGAGGATGAGGAACTCGGCGCGGAGCAGGCCGACACCGTCGACCGGCTGTTCCGCGGCCTTCACCGCCTGCTCGGGCATGGCGAGGTTGACGTAGAGGCGGGTCGCGAGCGGGGTGACGGCCACCGCGGCGAGGCGGGGCTCGGTGGCGACGCCGGGCGAGGCGGCGAGCGCGCCGGCGATCACCTGGCCCTTCTTCCCGTCGATGGTGACCTCGACCCCGTCGCGGAGCAGCTGGGTGCCGGTGCGGGTGCCGACGATGCAGGGGATGCCGAGCTCGCGGCTGACGATCGCCGCGTGGCAGGTCATCCCGCCGCTGTCGGTGATCACCGCCGCGGCGCGGCGAATCGTCGGCACCCAGTCGGGCGACGTCATCGGGGCGACGAGCACCTCGCCGTTCTTCAACTTCCCGCCCTCGTCGGGGGTCTTCAGCACCCGCACCCGGCCGCTGGCGACCCCGGGCGAGGCGCCGAGCCCAGTGGCGAGGACGGTGCCTGACTTCGGCTCCTGGTTCAGGGTGGTGATCGGCCGGGTCTGGACGAGGAACCACTCGCCGCCCTCCTCCGCCCACTCGACGTCCTGGGGCGAGCCATAGAGCTGCTCGATGCGCAGGCCGAGCGCGGCGAGCCGCACCGCCTCGGCGTCGCTGAGCACCCGGGCCTTGGCTTGCTCGTCGGAGAGCTCGACCTTCCCGTCGTGGCCGTCGGCGCCGCGGACGATCTTGAAGTCCTTGTGGCCGACGCGCACCGAGAGCAGCCGGGGGCCTTCTTTCTGGAGCGTATAGGTGTCGGGCTCGACCTGGCCGCCGACGACGACCTCGCCGAGCCCGAAGGCGCCTTCGATCACCACCCGGTCGAGGGCGCCCGAAGACGGGTCGGCGGTGAACATCACGCCCGAGCGGTTGGAGGAGACCATCTTCTGCACCACCACCGCGATCGCCGGTTCCTCGGTCATCCCCTGGGTGCGCCGGTACGCGAGCACGCGCTGGCCGTAGGCCGACATCCAGCAGGCCCGAACGTTCTCCAGCAGCGCCGCCTCTCCGGAGACGTTGGTGAACGTCTCGTGCATCCCGGCGAACGAGGTGGTGGCGCTGTCCTCGCTGGTGGCGGAGGAGCGCACCGCGACCAGCGCGTTGCTGCCGAGCTTGCGATACGCGACGAGCAATTCCTGCTGGAGCTCGGAGGGAAAGGGAACGCCCTCGACCAGCGCGCGCAGCTGCTCGCTGGCGGCGGCGAGGGCGGCCGCGTCCTCCACGTTGAAGCCGGCAAAGACCGAGCGCAGCCTGGGGCGGATGCCGGCGGCCTCGAGGGCGCCGAGGAAGGCCTGGGCGGTCACCACGAAGCCGTTGGGCACCGTCAGCCCGGCGCGGGTGAGCTCGCCGAGGTTGGCGCCCTTGCCTCCGACCCGGGAGACGTCGCCCTTGCAGAGCGCCTCGAACCACAGCACCTGCGCCGGGGGCCGAACGGACGCGGGAGGAACCATCGGCATCGCGGAGGGTCTCGCCTGCAGCTCGGGAGTGTTCATGCCCTCTGGTCGCTGCAAAGCGGCGGCCGAAACGACTCGCCCGCGATCGCGGTGCAATTCACGAACAGACGAGGAGCGCGGCGCAATTCGTGCGCGATCCCCTGCGTCCATTCTGCGCCCCCGCCCGGAGATTTCGCCGAGGTGGAGGCGCGGGGGTTGCACCATCATCGGTCTCACGGAGAAGACCGATGACCAGTTCGATTGTTGCGACCGCTCGTAAGACTCTCCTCAAACGCCGCGCGAAGGTGGCGCGCCTGAA
>JAYVRT010000020.1:0-9105 GCA_043776025.1 Archangiaceae bacterium
CCGAGAAGAGCGTGGACGAGACGGCGCTGAAGGCGTACCTGCCCTGGCTCACCGATGCGGATTACCGCAGCCACGCCGGCGCCGCCGATCCTTACGCGCATCCCGTCAGCGCGCTGCGCCGGATCCTGGTCGAGACGCGTGTGTACGACGACCTGGCTCGCGACGTCCAGCGCGGTGTAGAGGTCCAGTTGGTGCTGCGGATCGGGGATGAGGATCGCCGCGCCCAGGCTGAGCGCCGCGAGCACCACCGAGCCGATGTACCAGAGCCGCCGCCAGGGTCCGACGTCGAGCAGCGGCACCCAGAAGATCTTCAGCGCGTGCGGCTGGGAGGTGATCGCCGAGATGCCGCCGATCTCTCCCAGCGAGACGCCCTGCTTCGCGAGCCAGAACGGCACCGGCAGCTGGGCGAAGCCGGTCGCCGCTCCGAATGGCAGCTCGAGGAAGAGGAAGAGGAACGGCGCGGTGAATCGCTGCGGCAGGTCGGGCGCGACGTCGACTTCGGAGTGCTCGGGCATGGGGCGCCGGCTTTTTAAGACAAAGTCAGGGCGGATGCGCCAGCAGCCACGCCTGGAGCCGGTCGGCGTCCTTGCCCGGGGGGACCTTCGCCGCGACCTCAGTGACCAACGTCCTCACCCGCGCGCGCTGCGCCGGCTCGCCGAAGCGCGCGTCGGCGAGCGCGAGCCGGGCACGGGCGCCGCGGACGAAGTTCTCCTTCGCCAGCGGCAGCAGCGCCACCGCCCTCTCCAGCCGCTGGTGGGCCTCGTCGGTGCGCCGCAGGCTCAGCAGCGGGCCAGCGCTGTCGGCGAGCGCGCTGGCATACTCCGGGTCGGCGGCGCCGAGCTTCTCTTCGATCTTCAGATAGCGATCGAACAGCTCGAGCGCCTCGCCGGGCTGCTTGAGCGCAGCGACGAACCGGGCGAGCTCGAGCGCCACCACCGCCGTCGAAGGGTGCTCCTTGCCCGACGCGGTCTCGGAGACGGTGAGCGCCGCGTGCCCCAGCCGCGACGCCTCTTCAAGGTGGCCGAGCGCCCCTTCGATCGCGCTCTGGGTGCGCAGCAGTTCGACCCGGTACGACGGCGCGGCCTCGGGGTGCTGCTCCATCAGCCCCTCGGCACGCCGCAGCCAGGGTTGTGCCTCCATCGCCCGGCCGTCCTTCCACAGCATGTGCACCAGGTTCAGCTCCATCCGCGGCAGGAGCACCGAGTCTTCCCCCACCGACTGGCGGACGATCGCCACCGACCGCTCGAGGCAGTGAACCGCCTGGGTGGTGTTCCCCAGGCTCTCTTCGAGCGTGCCGAGCTCGTTCCAGCTGCCGACCAGCGAAGGGTGCTCCGGGCCGAGCAGCTTCTCCCTGATGGTGCGCGAGCGCTCGAGCGCGTCACGGGCCTCGCTCAGCTGGCCCTGCTCGGTGAGCACCCAGCCGATCGCGGAGTACAGCCGGGCGACGTCGGCGCTCTCTCTTCCCTGCAGCCGGATCAAGGCGGCCAGCGCGAGCCGGTACTGCTCCAACGACTCGACCCGGCGGCCAGCCTGCCACTCGGCGTCGCCCAGCCCTTCGGCGAGCTGGGCGGAGATCTGCTCGTCGCCACCGATGCGCTCGATGATCCCCCGGGCAATCGACGCCAGCATCCTGCCCTCCTGAGGGCGCTCGAGGTGCCAGCCCACCACCGAGACCAACGAAGCGAGCGACCGGGCCGCGAGCGCGTCGTCTCCGGCGGCTTCGGCGAAGCGCACCGAGCTCTCGTAGGCGTCGCGGGAGACGTCGAAGCGGCTCGCGTCGCGCTCGAGCTGACCCAGCGCCTCGGCCGCCTCCGCTTGCTGTGCCACCAGGTCGCGGGCCGCCGCCTCGGCGACCGCCGGCTGGAGCTTCTCCCGGGCGAGCGCGAACTTGCCCGCCGCGGCGAGCGCCCGGCCCTGGGCGAGCACGTGGCCGACGCGCTCCACCGCGTCGCGGGCCTCCGGGGGAGGTTGCCGGCGATCTTCCAGGCTCTTGACGTTGGCGCAGGCGGCGACCGGCGAGAGCTGGCCGACCGCGCCTGCCGATTGATCGACGACGCCAGTGTCGGCGCTCTCGAACGCGTCCGCGAGCGTCCCGAGTTCGTCGAGCCGGCGGTCGAGGCAGGTCAGCCGCAGCTGCAGCTGGGCCTCGGTCTGCTCGCCGCGGATCCGCGTAGCCTCGCAGGCCTCGGTGCGCGCCGCGACCCAGGCGCTGGCGTACGCGTCCATCGCCGCGCTGACCCGCGTCCAGGACAGCGCCGCGTAGGCCCGGCCGCTGGAGGTGAAGGCCTGCTCGGCGCGCGCGCGAATCGACGGATCCCACACCCCCGCGAGGCGTTTCTCCGCTCCCTGGCAGGCGCGCGAGCGGTTGTGCTCCACCCAGACGAGCGCCAGCACGCTCGCCACCGCCCCGACGGCGATCGCGCCGATCGCCAGCCGCCGGCGCGCCGCCTGGGCGGGATCCCGCGAGAGCGCGATCAGCAGCGCCGCCATCGACGGGTGGCGCTGGGCCGGATCCGGAGCCAGGCCCTGCTCGATCACCCGGTGAATCCACGGCGGCACCGCCGAGCCCTTCGGCGCCGGAGGGACCCTGCCGATCGTCGCCGCGTGTGCGAGCTCGGCGATGGTGCCGCCCTTGAACGGCCGTTCACCGTAGAACGCCTCGTAGAGCGCGACGCAGTACGAGAACTGGTCGGTCGCCGCCGAGGTCGCGCCCCCGGCGTACTGCTCGGGCGCCATGTAGCCGGGGCTGCCCATCAGCGCCCCCGCCTGGGTCAGCGGGGTGCTGAGGGACACGACCCTCCCGGAGTCGGTGGTCGGCGGCTTCACTGGGCGGTCGACGGCGCGCACCGACCGGGCGATGCCGAAGTCAGCCACCCGTGGCCGGTCGTCGGCGCCGATCAGCACGTTCGAGGGCTTGAAGTCGCGGTGGATCAACCCCGCGTCGTGCGCCGCGACCAGACCTCGGCCCGCCTGAACGAAGAGGTCGAGGATTTCCTGCCAGCCGCGCGGCTTCGCGGTCACCCACTTGTCGAGGGTGTGCCCCTTGACCAGCTCCATCGCGACGAAGACCGAGTTGGCGTGGGTGCCGACGTCGTAGACCGGGAGCACGTTGGGGTGCGACAGCTGCGCCATCGCCTGTGCCTCGCGCAGCAGCCGCGCCTGCCCGCCACTGTCGAGGCCGCTCTGGGTCCGGGTTCCGCGCAACAGCTTCAGCGCGACCTCGCGATCCAGCTGGGGATCGTACGCGGTGTAGATGACACCCATCCCTCCCGCGGCGAGGCGGTGGTGGACGACATAGCGGCCGACGGTGGAGCCCGGCGCCACGGTGTCGATGCCCGGGTTGCTCGGCTCGCTGGGGATGTGGGTCTGCTCGATGCTCGCTGTCGGGTCCACTGGCTGCAGATCCGGCCGGGTCACCGCGCACAGTTGGCAGACGCCCTCGTCGGACGAGTGGGGGCACGACATGGCGCCAATGTACCTCTGGGGCGCCGCGGGATGGCCGGCGCGTGGGTGATCAATTTTCAGGCCCCGGGCAACCAACCAACAGGCACACACCCGAGGACGACCGATGTCACCTTCCCCCCAGCAGCTCGACCCCAGCGCAGCACCGGTCACCGCCGACTTCGGGCAGCACCGAGGCCGGCGGGCCCTCGCGGGGTTACTCGTGGCGGCCCTGGTCGCTGGCGGCGCCACCCTCGTCCTCGGCCGACGCTCGAGCGCCGCAGCCCCAGCCGAAGTCGCGCCGATTCCGGAGGAGACCCTGGCGGTGCTCATCCGCCCGCCGACACCGGTGAAGCGCGGCAAGGGCT
This sequence comes from Archangiaceae bacterium, assembly GCA_043776025.1. Lineage (GTDB taxonomy): Bacteria > Myxococcota > Myxococcia > Myxococcales > Myxococcaceae > JAYVRT01. The sequence continues at coordinate 3,810 of JAYVRT010000020.1, forward strand.
CTCGAGCCTCCGCGCCCCCTGCGGCCAGGGGCCGGGCGACGAAGGCGCCGGCCCTGAAGCCGGAGCGCGCACCCGGGGCCACGGTCGCCCCGGCGCCGCCCGCTGCGCCGGTCGACGTCTCGGCACCCCCGCCGCCGCCGCTTCCGCCCCCGGCGGCGGCGATCGGAGCCCCGGAGGAGTGGAACGAGCTGCCCCTTGCGCAGCCCGCCTCGCCGCCGGCGCCCGTGGAGGTCGAACCCGCCCCCCAGCCCAGCGTCGATCAACCGCCTTCTCCCGCTCGGCAGCCGCAGCTGGAAGAGCAGGCCTTCGAAGGCAACGGCGAAGCGATCGCGCGCGCGATCGCCGCCGACAAGCGGCGGGCGATCCAGTCGTGCTTCGAGAAGGAGCTGAAGGACACCCCGACGTTGAAGGGCAACGTCCCCGTCGAGTTGGACCTCGCGCCTCCGCAGCGGGTCGACAACGTGCGGGTCGTCGACGACCTCGGCCGGCCGACCTTCACCCAATGCGTCTCGGCGACGATGCAGCACGTGACCTTCGTCGCCCTCAACGAAGAGGTGTCGGTGCAGATGCCCTTCGTGTTGACCGCCCGCGCGCGCTGAGAACGATGGGCGCAGGTGCGGGAGGCCCGCTCGAGCCACGCCTCAAGGCGGAAGGTTCGTCTCGGTCGTCTGGGTCGCGTCGGTCGGCGACAGCCGCACCGGCGCGGTCGCGCTCGCGAGCCCGGCGCCCGCCTCCCGCGCCTTCGCCACCCGCTGGGCGACGATCCGCCGCCCTTCTTGACCGTCGAGCAGCTCGCGCGGCAGCTGCATCAGCGTCCGGCGCAGCTCCGCGGCGGTCGGCGTGCGGCGGGTCAGGTCTCGCTCGAGCAGGCCAAGCACCGCGGCGTCGAGCTTGCCGCGCATCACCCCGGTCGCGGTCAGCCGTTCCTGTCCCGCGACGAGCGCGGTTGGCCGAGCACCTGCTCTGGCGCGGCGCAGCCGAGCTTCCATCGCGAGGAAGCAGGTGTCGGCGTGGGTCCCGAAGTCGAGCACCTGCACCACGCAGGGGTGGTTGAGCATCACTCCGATCTCCGCCTCGCGGCGGAAGAGGGCGATCGCGTCCTTGTGCCCGGCGAAGCTGGGGAGGATCCGCTTGAGCGCCACTTGCCGCTCCAGGCCGCCCTCGGGCGAGTAGGTCGCCTGAAACACCTCGGCCATCCCTCCGCTGCCGATGCGCTTGCCCAGCAGGTATTTGCCGAGCAGATCCTGCGCCCGAGAGGCGTGCACCAGTCCGCGGATCCGCCCGACGAGGACGATCATCGTGGCGGTGAGTGCCCCGAAGGAGATCATCGTCATCGCGAACGGCACCGCGTTCAGCTTCACGTACCAGGCGCGGTACAGCAGCGGCACCAGGCCGATCGCCGCGGTGAGCAGCACCGCGCTGCGCGAGAGCGAGAGCCCCGAGACCACCACGAAGGTGAGGATCATCGCGGTGCTGTTGACCATGCCCATCCACGGCACTGGAAGCTGGGAGGTCTGCAGCACCTGGGCGATTGCGATCAGCGGGACGTCGAGCAGCGGAATCACCCAGCCGGCGCGCTTCACCAGCTTTCCCTGCTTCAGCAGCCGCCAGACGACGACCGAGGCGGCGACGTAGGCGAGGGTGACCGCCAGGCTCGTGTAGTAGCGCGAGGGTTCGGGCAGCAACAGCGTCCTCACTCCCACCAACAGCACCAGCCCGGAGATCACCAACCGCAGCTTCGCCAGCGCGCTCGCCAACACCACGCGCTCGTCGTCGATCACCCGCTCGAGCGCGGCGCGGAAGGCCGGGTTGGGCAGCTGTTTCGACTGCGCGCTCATCGCGGTTCCAGAGCCGAGCCTGCTTCGGCCGGCGCGGCCTCGGGCGGAGGCTTCGGCTTCTGTGCCTTGGGCGGGGCCAGGTCCAGCACCGGGAGGATCTTCGGCAGGCTGCGCATCCCCCGCTCGGCGATCTGTTGGTACATCAGCGCCACCGCCTCGGCCGCGGTCGCCTGGCTGCCCCCGGTCTCGACCCACGCCAGCTTCGACCAGGCCTCGCTGTCGAGGCGCTGCACGATCTCTCCGGTGCGGTAGGTGACCTCGACCCGGTAGCTCACCCGGGCGTGCACCGCCGGCGCCTCGTCGGTCGGCAGCTGCACGTCGGCGTAGTCGAGGTCCGCCTTGAGGAAGTGGAGCACGTAGTCGGCGCGGTCCGTCGGGCGCTGGAAGAACGGCGCCAGCCCGTTGACGAACCCCGCGCCGATCGTCTCCCGCCACTGCTCGACCGGCACCGAGACGATTCCGTTCTGCTGGGGGATGACGAAGGAGTCCGGCAGCTGCTCGAGGTCGATCGCCAGCCGCGCCTTCGACCGCTGGAGCTCGATCTGCGGTTGGGGATCGAGCGCCGTCACCCGCACCGCGTTCTCCCGCATCCAGGCGCAGCCGAGGAGGTGAAGTGCGAAGAGGGCGATGGCGGGCCGGACCACGGTCGGCAGGACCCTACCCGAAGAAAGGACCCACAGATCCTTTCACCGCTCGGTGCGTTGAAGCCAACAGGAGGAGCCTTGCCTGATGGGCAAGCAGCGGAAGGACTTGAGCCACGGCTCGTAGATGAAGGCCCCCTCGCCTCGGGCAACCGTGAGTAGGATGCGGGCCTGCTCGTTGAGCGAGCCCCGATGCGACGGCCGCCGTCCCATAAGCCCCAACGACCGGCAGCACCCGCGCGCAAACGAGAGCCGGAGCTGGACGACGTCACCGAGGTCGACCTCTTCGTCCCCGAGGCGCCGGGCGCGGGCGTCACCATCGCGCTCACCATCGGCCTCACGGTCGTCCTCTCGGTCCTCCCGCTCCCACGGTCGGTGAGCCCGTTCCCTCAGATCCGCTCCGCGCCGCTGCAGACGCTGCGCGCCGCGCTCTGGCCGACCCGAGCCACCGCCGAGCCGGACCAACCGGTCGACGACACCGAGCCCGTCGCTGAAAAGGCGATGGTCTTCGACGCGATGGACTTCACCAACGGCGCTCCCGGCGGCGTCGACGAGCGCGAGGCCCAACGGTGGGAACTGCTCATCACCCGGGTCCAGGCGGCCCACGCCTCGATCGAGGACAACTGCCGCAAGAGCGGGCCCAGCGGGTGCCAGCAGACCTCGCTCGCGCCCTTCTTCTCCGACCTGCACGGCCTCGGCGACCGCTCGCGCAAGGAGCCGGTGCGGGTGGTGACGATTGGCACCTCGCTGATCGCCTCGGACCACATCACCGACGTCTTCCGCCGGCTGCTGCAGAGCCGGCACGGCTCGGGCGGCCTCGGCTTCATGTACGTCACCCGGCCGACGCGGAACGCCGGCCGTACCGTGCGCTCCGGCACTGGCGGCGACGGGTGGACGATCGAGAAGGTCACCGATGACAAGCCGCTCACCCCCGGCGGCGTCGCCGGCGTCGCCTTCACCGCCCCGGGGCCACAGGAGACCAGCTGGCTCGCCGAGGGCAGCCGGCGCGCCGAGCTCTTCCTCCTCACCCAGCCCCGCGGGGGCTCGGCGAAGGTGTTCGCCGACGACGCGCTGCTCGGAGAGTTCCGCACCGAGGGCCCGCTGAACCAGCCGGTGTTTCAGGCGGTCAACGTCCCCGCGGGCGCGACGAAGATCATCGTCCGCACCGCCGCCGGCCCGGTGCGGCTCGACGGCGTCGCGCTGGAGACCGGCCGGGCGGGTGTGGTGTTCGACTCGCTCGGCCTGCCCGGCGCCTCGGCCCAGGTGCTGCTGCGCGAAGACGAGCGCCTCTTCGCCGCGCAGCTGGATCAACGAAAGCCCTCGCTGGTGATCCTGATGATCGGCGGCAACGACGCGTTCGATCTCTCCCTCGGCCGTTACACCCCCGCCAAGGCGCAAGCCTGGATGCAGGAGCTGATCACCCGGGTGAAGACCGCCGCGCCCGACGCGGCCTGCCTCCTCGCCTCTCCGCCCGACGCCGGCACCTGGCGCATGGACAAGACGATCGCCCCCCGGCAGGAGACGAAGATTGTCAGCGCGTACATGCGCCAGCTCGCGCGAGAGAACGGCTGCGCCTACTACGACATGCAGGCGGCGATGGGCGGCGAGGGGGCGATCGACCGCTGGTGGAAGCAGGGCCTGATGAACCGCGACCTCGTTCACCCGCTCGCCACCGGCGGCGACGTCACCGGGTACCTGCTCGACGGCGCGCTCGAGAGGGCGCGGGCGCAGTTCGAGGCCAGCCTGCCGCCGCCGCCTCCTTCTCCGCAGCAGCCGCCGCCAAAGCCGGGCCCGAAGAAGCGCGGCCGCCACCGCGGCACCGTCGGCGAGCACCCCGGCCGCGCCCCGACCCCCGTGCTTTCCCTGCCAGACGGTGGGGTCGAGCTGCTCGACGGCGGAGCGGTGGCCTCCGACGGCGGGTCGGCGGCGCCGCCCGGCTACCTCACGCACGGCGAAACGCTGGAGCGCTTCTTCTCCAAGCTCCGCCTGCTGGAGACGAACAAGATCGGCCGGGTGGCGATCGCGCAGCTGGGCGCGTCGCACACCGCGGCCCAGTTCTTCACCGACGAGATGCGGCGGCAGCTCGGCGCGCGGTTCGGCTACGCCGGCCGGGGCTTCGTCGCCGCGGGAAAAGCCTCCACGCGCCTCGAGCAGGCCGGCGTCACCCGGGAGCTGACCGGCGACTGGAAGGTGACCGATGCGCTCGCGGTGAAGACCTGTGGCCTGACGTGGGGGCTCACCGGCGTCCGCGCTGAGGCGGCGCCCGGGGCCAGCCTCGAGGTCTCTTTCGACGAGCCCGGCGCCGACGCCGGCGACACCGCGAAGGTGCAGGTCTATTACCTCGACCCGCCCAGCGGCGGCACGCCCGAGGTCCGCATCGACGGCGAGCTGATCGACGTACCGCTTCCCGTGTTCGACGGCGGCCGCGAGGTGCGGGTGCTCGAGCTCGGCGCGCCCGGCGGCAAGCACGACGTCAAGGTGAGCAACCCCGGGCCCGGGCCGCTGAGCGTCTTCGGCGTCTCCCACGAGCTGATGCGCCCGGGCATCGTCTACGACGCCTTCGGCCTGCCTGGGTCCACCGCGAGCACGCTCGCCTGCTACGCCCAGCTGCCGCTCGCGCAGCAGCTCGAGGCCCGCGAGGTGGACCTCTTCGTCCTCTTCTACGGGACCAACGAGAGCTCGCTCCACTCGGCGGGCATCGAAGAGATGAAGCGCAGCTACCCTCAGATCCTCGCCACCTCGCGGGCCTCGAGCTGCTGCGCGAGCGGCAGCTGGGCGTAGCAGGCGAGCGTGCTCGCGGTGGACCCAGGCAGGCCG
>JAYVRT010000021.1:0-9091 GCA_043776025.1 Archangiaceae bacterium
TCGAGGCTGCCCTCGTCCCAGCCGCCGGGGACCACAATCACCGGGGAGATGTTGCCCAGCTCGCTGGTGATGCCCTTCTTCAGCAGCGGCTCGTTGCGGGCGCGGCGCGCGGCGGCGTCGGGGCCGGTGCCCCACACCATCGCGTCGTGGGTCTTGTCCGAGCCGGTGATGTGAATCTCATCGATGCCCGCGTGCTGCGCGAGGTACGCGCCCTCTTCGGCGCCGCCATAGACCAGGGCGAGGAAGCCCCGCGCCACCAACGGAGCAAAGGCGCGCTCGATCAACGGCCCGAGGTAGGCGTTGACCGGGTTCATCTTCAGCACGCAGACGGTGCCCTCGACGAACATCTTGTAGACGACGTCGGTGGGCGGAATCGCGTTGACGTTCCCCGCGCCGAGCACGAGGCAGACCCGGCCGCCGTGGGGCTTCTTGAAGAAGCTCGCCTGGTGGCCCTTCAAGTTGTCCCGGGTGACGCCCTTCTCCATGTAGACCTCACCCAGGTGCTTGGCGAGGAGGGTGGAGTCGAAGCTGTTGGTGGGAAACACCTTCACCGCGATCCGCCCGTCGGGCAGGTCGCGAATGTCCGACGGCTTGATGCGGGGCGCGCCGTACAGCTTCACCTCGCGCAGCGCCTCTTCGGTCAGCCGCAGCACCCGGATGGTGACCATCGGCCCGCCAAGCCACTCCTCACCCGAGGTGGGCGACTCGAAGTCGATGCCCTTGGCGGCGCAGGCGAGCTTCACGCTCTCCTCGGCGATCTCCCGGTAGCCGTGGCGCATCCGCTCGAGCAGGGAGATCCGCTCGTCGATCGACAGCCGGGCGAACTCGGCGGCCGCCGATTTGACCCTGGAGATCGCGGTGTCGAGCTGCGGAAACGGCATCGGAGGCGGAATCGAGACAATGGCGGCGGACATGGCGGCGGACCCTACTTCCGGGGCTGCGCCGATGTCACTTCGACCTCGGCTCAGCGCTCGAAGTCGAGCCCGGCGCCGCCGCCGAAGAAGAACCCGCGGACGAGCGTGCCGTCGGCCTGGGGGAAGAAGACCGTACCGCCCGAGGCCAGTAGGTAGAGGGACGCGAACAAGCGCAGCCGCGCTTCAGCGCCGCCGGAGTACCGCGGCGCGCCGAGGCCGAGGCCCACGCCGGTGAAGCGCGCCCCGGCCACCAGCCGCTCGCCGAGGACCGCCAACGAGAAGAGCGCGTCGGCGTCGGTGCGGCCAAAGAAGAAGTGCTCCACCTCCACATCGAGGGAGACGAAGGTGCCCCGCGCGAGGTGCAGCTCGCCAGAGAGGCTGAAGCCGTCGGGCAGCCGCTCGTCGGCGCGCGGTACGCCGGAAAGGCCGACGCCGGCGAAGCGGGCGAGCTCGTAGCCGGCGCCGAAGAAGCCCTGACGATAGCCGCCGTTGTGCTTGCGGCCCTCGAGCTTGCCCCCAACGGAGAACCCCGCGAGCGTCGCGTCCACCGCCAGGCCGGCGACGAAGCCGACGTCGTTGGTCTTGTCGACCCGGGTGCCGAAGCCGACCAGCGCCATCAGCCGCAGGTCGGAGCTCCGGTAGAGCACCGCGTCGAAGTCGAGCTCGACCAGCGTCGCCGGCGGCGCGACATAGCCGGCGAGCCCGAAGTCGTGGGCCATCGAGCCGCTGAAGTGGAAGCGGTCGAAGACGTCCGGGTTGTCGGCGAAGATGCGCCCCAGGTCGAGCGCCAGCTCTCCGGCGAAGATTCGCGCGGCGAAGATGTCGCTGGCGAACAGCTGCAGGTTGACCGCGCGGTAGAGCACCCCGACGGTGGCGGCAGCCGGGTGGTAGTCGGGGTTGTCGCGGTTGGAGTAGCGGGTCAGCAGGTGTCCCAGGCCGAGCGTCTTCTTCCGCACCGGGCCGACCTGCACCGAGAAGACGCGGGTCGGCTGGTTGATGCGCAGGCTGCGGATGATCTGCCCGAAGTCCGACGCCTCGTCCCAATCCTGCCGGCGGAGGATGCCTCCGATGTCACCCGCGCGCTGCCCGGGGGCGTCGTCGATCATCCGCAGCCGGAACTCGGCGCCCACCTCGGCGGCGAAGTCGGGCCCCAGCTCCAGCCCGAGAATCGGCCGCACGTCGAAGAGCACGTCCTGCTGACCGCCCGGCGTTCCCGAGGGAAACGAGGTGAAGTCGGCCTCCGCCGCGGCGTGAAACCGCAGGCCCCCGGGTGGTACCCCCTCGACCCCAGCGTCGGCGACCGCCTCCTCGACGGCAGGCAGTGGCGGCGGCGGCAGCACCGCGGCGGGCGCAGGCGCTTGCGCCGGCGGGGGCAGCTCGATCGGCGGACCCGGCTGCGGCGCGGGCGCGGCGGGAGCGGGAGGAGGCCCCTCGCCGCCGGCTGGCGCCTGGGTGAACAACAGCTGCGCGAGCAGAAGAAGAGCGGCCGGCATCCCCAAGGCGCGCAGTCTATGCCAGCGCCTTCAGGGGGCCGTTACTTCGGCTGGCTCAACACCAACCACAGGTCGCCGCCCTGCCACTTCCCGGCGTGCTGGTAGAGCGAGCCCTCGCGGCCGAGCTTGAGCGTCGACTCGCTCGGGGCCAGGCGCACCTTCACCGTCGCCACGCCCTTCTCCAGCGTCACCAGCGACAGCTCGGCGGTCTTCGAGTTCGGCAACGGCAGGGCGTAGGGCTTGGCCACCAGCTCGAGCTTCTGCTGCGAGAGCCGCTTGAGGCTGCCGTACTTCGTCTTCTGCGAGAGCGCGGTCTGCATCGACTGCAACCCGGGGTCGACGGCGCCGGCCTTCTCAGTCGCCTGCACCACCTCGGCCTGCACCGTCACCTTCGCGTCGTCCGCCCAGACTGGCGCCGCCACCAGGGCCAGCAGCGCCACCGACGCGCTGCGCATCAGAGCTCGCCCGCCTTCTTGGTCCCCGCCTGCTGGTTCGGATCGAGGTCGAGCTCTTCGGTCTTGGTCTCGGTCTTCTTCTGCTCGGCCTTGCCCTCGTTCTCGTCGACCATCCAGATGATGGCGTCGCCCTTCTCCGTCTCGAAGACGACCGGGCGGACCTTCGAGTCGGTGTCCACCGAGACCGTCTGCACCTCGACGCTGGGGTTGGCGTAGCCGGCTTCCGGGCCGGAGAACTTCACGACCGTGCCCCCCACCGCCAGCAGCGCGCAGGCGAGCGCCCCGACGGTGACGAAGGTTCCCCGCTGGTAGGTGAACATCTCGGAGAGCGACAGCTGCAGCCTTTCGAGCAGCGGCAGCCGCTGCGGCGTCACCCGCGCCATCACCTGGTTGGCGAAGTCGGAGAAGTCCTGCTCGTCGGCGAGCATCTCGAACGACAGCCGGGTCAGCCCCGAAGCGGCGCGGAAGTCGGCGACCTGGGCCGCGCTGTCTTTGTCGGCGGCGATGTGCCGCTCGACCGCCTGGCGCTCTTCGACAGACAGCTCGCCGTCGACGTACGGAGAGAGGAGCGGCTCAAACGTCTTTCGCGCAGGATTCTTCATGGCCAATTGGGCTGACGCCTCCGTTGCTGCCCTTATTCAGTTCCCACCCCTGACTTTGCTTCGTCCAACTCGAGGTATTCGTTCAATATTTTCTGAACCTTGAGCCGGGCGTGAAAAAGGCGGGACATCACCGTGCCCTTGGGAATGCCCAGGGTGCGCGACAAGTCCTCGTAACTCATCCCTTCGACCTCACGCAGCAGGAGGATCGCCCGGTGTTTTTCGGGGACCTCGGCGAGCGCGGCCTGGATCTTCTCCGCCAGCTCTTTTCGGAGCATCGACTTCTGGGGGTTGGTGCCCAGCCGGGTGCCCAGCGCCCCGATGTTCGCCTCCGCGGTGTCGTTGGCGATCGTCTCGTCGAACTCGATGTGCTCGGTCTTGCCGCTGCCCTTGCGGCGCATCACGTCGATGCAGATGTTGACGGTGATGCGGTAAATCCAGGTGTAGAAGCTGGCGTCGCCCTTGAAGTGCTCGAGGTACTTGTAGACCTTGATGAACGCTTCCTGCGCGACGTCTCGCGCCTCTTCCTTGTCCTTCAACATGCCGAGGGCGACCGAGTAGACCTTGCGCTGGTAGCGCTCGACGAGCGACTTGAAGGCGCGTTGATCGCCGCTCCGGACGCGCTGGACGAGCGTGAGATCGTCGGTGGCCAAGGCGCGCGGACCTTACCAGCACCTCTCCTCGAAGCGATGTGGTTTGCGTCGGCTCAGGGGGCGAGGCGAGACTGCGCGCAAATTGCGTCTCCTGACTGCCTGCCTCCTCCTGCCCCTCTCCGGCTGCTCCTGCGGCGCGGCCGGGGGAGGCGTCAAAGCCACGGTGCACTTCGGCGACACCGACGCCGTCTGCGCCCGCGTCTTCGTCACCGGCCGCAACGACCACCTCGTCGCGAGCCTGCCGCTGGTGCGCAGCAACAAGGACTACGAGGTGGGGGTCGCCCAGGAGGACAACATCGGGCCGTCGATCGACCTCCAGGCGCGCGGCTATGGCACCGGCGACTGCACCGGCCCCTTCGTCGACTCCTCGAACGTCGAGCACCGCGACCTGAAGCCGGGGAAGGTGGCGCCCGAAGCGGTGCTGGTCCTCAACGGGGGCAGCCACGCCATCGACGGCGGCAGCGACGCCGGGTTCGACGCGGGCTCGGACGCGGGCCTCGATGGAGGCCTGGCCGACGGCGGCACCCCGGAGCAGTGCACCAACAGCGTCGACGATGATGGCGACGGGAAGGTCGACTGCTTCGACGGCGACTGCCTGCAGAAGGACTGCGGGTTCGGCAAGCGCTGCACCTCGATCGGCGTCTGCGAGGTGCCGAAGACCGAGCTCAACTGCGCCGACGGGCTCGACGACGACATGAACGGGCTCACCGACTGCGCCGACCCCACCTGCAACAACCGCAGCTGCGCCGACAGCAACGCCTGCACCTACGGGGAGAAGTGCGTCGGCTTCGCCTGCACCCCTTCACTGACCTTGACCTGCAACGCGCCCACCGAGTGCCAGGTGGCCGGTACCGGCGCCTGCCTCACCGACGCCGGCTGCGGCTACACCGCGCGCAGCGGCACCTGCGACGGCGGCAGCTGCGCCAACGGCGAGTGCGTCGTCGGCTTCCCCTACACGCCGAGCAACTTCAGCGCCGCCATCCCCGCCTCGGGAATCTCGGTGAAGGTCACGCTCAACTGCGGCACCTCGAAGTTCAACTCGGACACCAACCTCTTCACCAACTGGTGTGGGCGCCCGACCCCGACGCCGCGCATCGTCAACCGGATTGGCGTCCAGAACATCGTGGTGCTCCCGATGGCCGGGTTCGACCTCCAAGACCGGCTGGAATTGACCGGCAGCCACCCGGTCATCCTCGCGGTCTATGGCGACGCCAACATCGACGGCGACTTGATTGCCAGCGGCGTCGGCGCGCTCAGCGGCGCGGGCGGGCCGGCCGATGGCTGCCCCTTCAACCTCGGCGCCGGCGGCGACGGCTTCGTCTTCTCCGGCGGAGGAGGCGGCGGCGCGGCCTACTCCCAGAACGGCACCAAGGGCGGCGGGGTCCAGGCCTCGGCGCTCGTCGGCGGCAACGGCGGGCTGCTCTCGGTGACCCAGCCCGAGGTGACGCTGCGCGGCGGGTGCAGCGGAGGCGACGGGGCCATCGTCACCAGCGGCCAGGTGTCGGCCAAGGGCGGCGGCGCAGGCGGCGGCGTCCAAATCTCTGCCTCCGGCACCTTCACCGTCAACGGCAAGGTCGCGGCCAACGGCGGCGGCGGCGAGGGCGGCACCGGCACGCGGGCCGGTGCGGGAGGGGGTGGCAGCGGCGGCGGCATCGTCCTCGAGGCGAGCCTGCTCCACCTCAAGTCCAACGCGGTTCTCACCTCGCAGGGCGGCGGCGGCGGCGGTGGCGCGCGCAATGACGACGACGGCGCGCCCGGCGCCAACGGCCACGACAACGACGCCAGCCCCGCCAACGGCGGCGGCGGTGCGGGCAACGAAGGCGGCAACGGCGGCAAGGGCGGCGCCTCGGCCAACCCCACGCTCTCCACCGACGGCACCACCAACGGCGCCAACGTCGGAGGCGGAGGAGGCGGCGGCGGCGGCGCGGGGCGCATCTACCTGCGCAGCGCGCTGTCCACCTGCGCGCTCGACACTGGGAAGCTGGTCAGCCCCACCGCGACGGGCAACTGCCCTTGAGCGAGCCCTGGGCGCCGGCGCCGGCTCCACTGGGGCCCCGGGTCCTCGCGGGCGCGCTCGACACCTTCGTCGTGCTGCTGCTGTGCGGCGCCTACTTCCTCGTGCCGCTGCTGACCCGCGGCCTGGTGCTGCCGATGTGGGGCGTGCTCGCGGCGGTCGTCGGGTACCTGGTGGTGCCGCTGTCGGCCTTTCGCCGCACCGTGGGGATGCGGCTGTTCGGGCTGGAGTTGGTGGCCAGGGACGGTCACGCCGTCGGCCCGGGCGACGTGCTGTTCCGCGAGCTCATCGGCCGCGGCTTCTTCCCCGCCGCCTTCCTCTTCACCGTCTTCGCCGGGGTGGTCGCCTCCTGGCTCCACCTCGCGGCGTTCGTCTTCCCCTCGGGAATCGGCGGGCTGTTCTTCTTCGTCTCGGCTTTCGCGGTCTGCTTCGCGGGGCTGGGCCACGCGTTGGTGCTCAACCGCGACGACCGCCGCTCGCTCGCTGACCTGATGGCCCGAAGCTGGGTGCGCTCCGCTGTCCCGCGGCCGGCTCCCACCGACGCCGAGGAGCTCGCCGACTTCGACGCCGACCACCGCCGCCGGGTGCGAAACGTGGTGCTCTTCGAGGTGGCGCTGCTCATCGGAGCGCTCTGTCTGCCGGTACTGCTCACTCAGCCGACCGAGAGCACCACCCACTATGCGGCGCGGCTGCGCCGGCAGAAGCTGCAAGCACAGGTGAAGGCCGAGCCGGACAACGAGGAGCTGTCTCAGGAACTTGTCCGCGCCTGGTACGTCGAAGGGAAGGAGGACGAGGCCCACCTCGCGGAACAGGCGCTCGCGGCGCTGCGGCTGCGTGCCCAGGAGCAGCGGCGGGTGAAGCTCGAGGCCGCGGTCGAGGCCGACCCCACCAGCAGCCGGGCGCTCGCTGAGCTGCTCGAGGTCTACGACCAGCGGCGGCAGTTCGACGAGGCCAAGGTGGCCTACCGCCGCTTCCTCGACGCGTCGGGGGACCTCGACCTGCGCGCCGGCTTCGGCCGCTGGCTGTGGGACCGCGGCTTTGAAGAAGAGGCGGTGGCGGAGCTGCTCGACACCCAGAAGGCGGGCCCCACGCTCGAAGGGCTCCACTCGCTGCTCGGCCGTTACCTGCTGGGCACCCACCGGCTCGAACCGGCGCAACTGGAGCTGACGCTCGCCACCTTCGAAGACGCGGAGGACCCCGAGGCCGCCGCTGCGCTCGCCGAGGTCGACGGGCGGCTCGGCCCGCTGCCGGCCGCTCGGCTCAAGCAGCTCAAGAGAGACTTCGAAAAGTCCCACCCCCGCTGAGCCGCCGCCTCCAGAGCCAGGCCAGCAACGGCGGAGGCGCCAACGCGACGGCCACCGCGAGCGCCTCGGCCCACGGCGGGTGCGGCCCGACGGCGAGGGCGAGGGCGACGAAGAACGCCCCCATCCCCAGCCCGACCGTCAGCACACCCACCACCAGGCCGACGCTCGACACCGTGCGCGGCGCCAGCAGCTGGCGCTCGGCCTCCTCCACTTCACACTTTACGACGGCGAGGCGTTCGGTCGTGGCCCGGGCGTCGCGCTCGAGCAACCCGGCGTCTTTCTCCGCCGCCGCGGCGGCGGCGGTGAGCTCCTCGAGCTGGGCGGTGAAGCCGAACGTCTCGACCTCCTCGAGCTCGAGGCGCGCCTGCTTCGCCCGGCCCTGGAGCTGCTCGATGCGCGAGCGCTGGGCCCGTCCCTCTTCGTCGCCCGTCGCAGACACTGTCAGCGCTTCTCCGGAATGAGGAAGAAGGCCGCGACGAACGCCGCCAACTGCGCCCCCGCGAGCCCCAGCGCCCAGGTCGAGCCGAGCCAGACGCTGACCAGCGGCAGCGGCAACACCGCGGCGACAAACAGGGTCATCACCGCGGAGCCATGCCCCATCCGCCACAGCTGGCCCTGCCAGCTGTCGATGCGCGCCAGCAGATTGGCCCGGCGGCCGTCGAGCACCGCCAGCGCCTCGCCGTTGGTCCTCAGGGTGGCGCGCGCCCGCGCGAGCCGCCCTTCGGCCGCGGAGCGCCGGCGCTCCTGCGCTCCCAGCTGGTTCGCCTCGTCGGCCTCGCGGGCGTCGATCGCCGCCTCGAGCGCGGCGACCTCGCCCTGAAGCTTCGCAATCAACGGCCCGAGCTCGTCCACTTCCCCGCAGGTTACACGGTGCGGCGGCCGTGCCGTCCGCTGCTGGCAACTTCGGCCCGCCGGTGTAGGAAGAGGCGGTGCACCGTCTTACCCCTCTGCTGCGGTGGTCTCTGCTGCTGCTGCTGGTGCTCCCAGGCTGCAAGCGCGGCGACGCTCCCACCCGCCTGCAGAACGCGCGGTCGAAGCTCTACGCCCACCTGCCCCAGGCCGCGCTCGAGGAGTACCGGCTGGCGCTCGACGCCCTCGAGCGCGACGACTCGAAGGAGGCGGCGGTCTACCGCGCCCGGGCGCTGCGCGGCGCCGCCGACACCTACTACCTCGAGCTTCGTGACTTCAAACACGCGGTCGAGGTCTACCGAGAGCTGGCGCAGCTGTGCCCCGAGGCGCCGGAGACGCTCGATGGCCGGCTCCACCTCGCCGACATCCTCGAGCACCAGTTCCACGACCTGCGCGGCGCCATCACCGAGCTGACCGCGGCGCTCGCCCGCAACCCGCCGCAGTCGGCCGAGCTGTCATACCGGGTGGCGAAGCTCTACTTCGAGCTGGGCGACTACCAGCAGTGCGAGCTCGAGGCGGCCGGCGTGGCGCGCAAGTTCGAGACCTCGCCCTACGTCGACGACGCGCTGCTGCTGCGGGGCCAGGCGCTGGCGATGATGGACGGACACCGCGCTGAAGCAATCAAGGTCTTCGAAGGGCTGGCGGAGAAGTTCCCCGACTCGGAGCTTCAGCCCCACGCGCTGTTCGAGGCGGGGAAGTTGCTCGCCGAGGCGGGCGAGCCGGAGAAGGCGATCGAGACCTGGGTCGAAG
>JAYVRT010000022.1:0-9090 GCA_043776025.1 Archangiaceae bacterium
GGGTCACCCAGGAGCAGGCGGCGAAGGTGATCGTGGTCAGCTGCACCGCGGTCGAGAGCGCGCGGCTGCTGCTCAACTCGGTCTCGGCGCGGTTTCCCAAAGGGCTCGCCAACGACAACGGGCTGGTCGGCAAGAACAAGAAGCGCTGGCCGTGGCTCGATGACCCGGCGCCGTTCATCAACCGCAGCGTCCAGGATTTCTACCTGATGCCCGACGACAAGTTCGGCTTCCGCAAGGGCGGCACGCTGGGCTTCATGTGGACGCACCCCAACCCGATCTTCGCCGCGGTGAACATCGCCAAACGTGGCAAGGAAGGCGTGTTCGGCAAACAGCTCAAGGACGCGCTTCGCGACTACCGCGACAGCCGGATCCTCCAGTTCGAGATCTACGGCGAGTTCATGCCCACCGAGGGCAGCTACGTCGGCGTCGACAGCAACGTGAAGGACAAGTACGGCCTGCCGGTGGCGGCGATCACCATCACCCGGCACAAGCTCGACCTGACGATGACGAAGTTCCTCGTCGAGCGGGGCGAAGAGGTGCTCGGCGCGCTCGACCCCGACAAGCTCGAACGGCTCGGCGTCGCCGGCGAGACGAAGATTCTCCAGGGCGGCACCTGCCGCTTCGGCAAGGACCCGGCGACCAGTGTCCTCGACAAGGACTGCCGGGCCCACTCGGTGAAGAACCTCTACGTCGTCGACGGCAGCTTCATGCCCACCAGCGGCGGAGTCCCGATTACCCTGACGATCGCCGCCAACGCGTTCCGCGTCGGCCGAGGACTGGTGGATCGCCTGAAAACCGGGAAGATGTGATTTCGATGCGCCCCGCAGTCTTCGGTTTGCTGTTGCTCGGCCTCTTCGCCTGCCCCGGCTGCAAGCCGAAGCCGAAGGAGACGGTGGCCCCGCTGCCCCCGCGCGACGGCCGGCTCGGGGCCCGCCGCTGCTCGTCGCTGCCGGGCCCGAAGAACAAGCAGGTGCCGATTCTCCAGCGCCCCTTCGACAACCAGTACCCGGTCTATTACCTCTTCGACCACGAGACCCCGGGGGTGGAGAAGCCGTACGACCCTGCGAGCAAGGAGCTCACCTACTGTGGCCTGGAGATGTTCGGCACCCTCGAGGGAATGGACGGCTACAGCTGGCGGATGCCGGTCGGCACCCCGGTGTTCGCCGCGCAGGACGGAGAGATCGTCTTCGCCGGCAAGCGCGACACCTACTACTGCACCATTCTCTCGAAGATGATCGAGGGCGAGCTCTCGGTCGAGGTGAAGCACGCCACCCTCGGCGACGTCGGCTACAAGACGACCTACCGCAGCCTCTCCTCGCTCGCGGCGGTCGACGGAAAGGTGCTGAAGGTTGGAGACCGGGTGAAGGTCGGCCAGCGCATCGGGCTCTCCGGGCAGTCAGGCTGCGTCGCCGAGCCGCTGCTGCTGTTCGTCGTCCACAAGCTCTCCAAGACGAAGACGGGGTTGCCGACGGTGGTCGACCCCTACGGCTGGGACTACACCACCGCCGATCCCTGGGAGAAGCACGAGAAGGGCTCACAGAGCCTCTACCTGTGGATGGAAGGCGAAGCGCCGACGCTCGGCGGGCGCTGAGGCGCGTCGAGCTCACTGCAGGAGGTCATGATCGAGCCGGGGATGATGACCAAGCTCATCGGCGTCGAGATCCCCGGCGCCCAGTCTTCCGACCAGCGCCCGCGCGCGGCCCTACCGGTCTTTGGGAATCCTCTGGCCGATCGAGCCCCTCAGCGCTGCTGGAGCCCGTTCAGTGCCCGCGCACCGGAGCGGTCGACCCCGGCTTGGCCGGCGGCTGGGCGGGAGGGGGCGTGGCGGGTCGGGTCGCTGGCGCCGGTGAAGGCGGCGGGGGGGCTGGAGCGGCGATCGCGGGTGCGCCAGGCTTGAGCCGGGCCTTGATCGGCTCGAGGCGGCCCGCGCCAATCTCGCCCTTGCCACCCAGGCCGAGCGTCGCGATCGTTTCGGTGACCGTCTGGATCCGGTCCGCCGGCGCGGGGTGGGTCGACAGCCAGGTGAGGAGCTGCGGGGTGTTTCCCTGCGAGGCCTGCAGCTTCTGGAAGAAGGTCGCGATCCCTGCCGCGCTGTAGCCGGCGGCGAACGAGTACTTCACGGCGAACTGATCGGCCTCGTTCTCCGAGGCACGGCTGTGGGCCAGCATCGTGCCGTTGCCTACCAGCGAAGCGGCCACCTTCGCCAACGTGTCCGGGTTCTCTCCCAGCGCCAGTGAGGCGACGGCGTTGAGCCCCAACGCGTCCACCATCTGCCGCGCCGAGTGGCGGGCGACGACATGGCCCATCTCATGCCCGAGCACGCCGACGACTTCCGCCTCGGTGTCCGCGGTGAGCAGCAGCCCGGTGTAGACGTAGAGATAGGCGCCGGGCGCCGCGAACGCGTTGACCGTCTTTGGGTCGTCGATCACGAAGACTTTCCAATCCGACTTGCGGTCTCGGTCGGCGTACGGCCGGAGCTTGGCGACGATGCCTTCGACGTAGCCCGTCACCTCAGGGTCGGTGGCGGACTTGATCGGTGGCGTCTCCGCGGAGCCCTTGAGGAGCGACTCGTGCAGCTGTAGGCCGAGCTGCGCCTCCTGCGCGTCGGAGATGAGCACCTCCGCGACGGCCTTCTCGGCCATTCCAAGCGAGGTCTGCGTCTGGGCGAGTTCCTGGGCGGTACATCCGGCCGCACAGGCAACGGTCAACATCAACGAGCGGTTCATCGGGATTGCTTGAACTCGATCGACACCGACTGCAACAAGAAAAGATACCCACTTTGCTCCGGCTCCTGGTCAGCCACGATCTACGGACGGTCGAGCGCGACCTCCGTCGCCAACGCTTTCGTGCAGTTGGTTGCGGGAGCGCTCGACCTCGACGCGAGCCACTCGTTCAACAACCAGCGCACCGCCTCACTCTCGGGCCCCGTTTGGGGACGTTGACGCTGCCGCTCGGCGCGAATCGGCCTCAAAGTCGGTCGGCGGTTCTGACTGCCAGCTGGATCCTCACCTCGAAGTATTCGTCGCCATGGGCGTATGGCACCCCGTCCCACGCCTCGAAGCCGGGTTGATGGTCCGGCACGTAGCCGCTCTTCGGCAGCCACACGCCGTAGAGCCAATCAAAGGCGCGCACCTCGAGTTCGAGGCCGCCTTTGATCGCCAGCTCGGCCACCCTCATCGGCGCGAAGCGCGTCTCACCCAGCTCGGCAGTCAGCGGCACGCCCTCGGCGACCTCGAGGCCAACGTCGTAGCGGCACTTCTCGAGGGGCACGAGCTCCGGGCTCTCCCACTGGTACCCGAGCCACTGGCCACCCTGAAGGCCATGCTTCGTCGCCCACGCGAGGAACTTCTTGCAGGCGGCCGGGACGCGGCCGGGTTCGAACGGGCGGGTCACGCGCAAATAGGCGACGCGCCGCGCCGGCAGGTCTCGCAGCTTCACTTTGAAGTGCTCGGGGTTGGCACCGACCGGCAGCGCCGAAATCCCGTCGAGGGCCGGGGTCGCGCGGGTCAGCGCCTTGCGCCCAGCCTTGCGGTGCGCGGTGAGATCGAACGCTCGGGGCGAGACCCCAAAGTGCGCGCGAAAGCTCCGGGAGAAATCCGAGCTCGAGCCGAACCCGACGCTGAGCGCCACGTCGGTGAACGAGCGCGGCCGGCTGCGGGCCATCAGGAACAGCGCACGCTCAAGGCGGCTTCGCTTCACGAAGTCGTGCAGCGTCTCGCCGACGACCGCCCGGAAGATGCGGTGGAAGTGGAAGGGAGAGAAGGCGGCGACGTGGGCGACTTCCTCGAGGTTGAGTGGCTCCGCGAGGTTGCGCTTGACGTGATCGATCGCGCGGTTGATCCGGTCGAGGTAGTCGAGATTCGCAAGATCTGGCAAGTCGCCCACGGGGTCGCTCCTGTACCTTGCACGCCATGAACGACAAACACGGGAGTGCACAAATGGGCAAAGTGATCGGAGTCGGTGGCGTCTTCTTCAAGTCGAAGAACGGCAAGAAGCTCGGGGCCTGGTACAAAAAGAATCTGGGCTTCGACGTCCAGAGCTGGGGCGGCGCGGTGTTCGAGTGGGAAGAGAAGACGGCGCCGAAGCACGAGCGGCAAACCGTCTGGAGCCCGTTCGCGGCCGACACCAAGCACTTCGCGCCGTCTCGCGAGAGCTTCATGCTCAACCTCATCGTCGACGACCTCGACGAGGTGGTGAAGCGCCTGCGCAAGGGCAAGGTGAAGCTCGACACGAAGGGCATCGAAGCCTCGGAGTTCGGGCGCTTCGCGTGGGTGATGGATCCCGAAGGCCGCAAGCTCGAACTCTGGGAGCCGCCGCTGAAGAAGCGCGCCTGACCGCGGAAGGAAGTCAGGTGAGCAGGGCCGGGGCACGACGGGCGACACCGGGTCCAACCTGCGCCCATCGGCGACGCGAGGGCGAGCCAGGTGGGCCGAGGCTCCTCACGCTTCGACCGCCGCAGCTCGGCCTTCGGAACCTTCGGCTGCGCAGCGGGCACCCTGTCAGCGTCTTGAGGCGCGCCAGATCAACCTCATAGCGGCCCTGAAGCAGCCTGCTCGACTCGGCGGCTTCGAGCTCGACCTTCGCCCGCTGCAGATCGCCGCGTTCCAGTGCGGCCTCGGCGTTCTCGATCGCCTTCCTCATTCCGAGCTCCTGGTTCATCAAGATCGTGAGGTCAGTGGCTTCAGGACACGGACGGCCTCCGATCACACAGCTGTCGAGCAATTGGTGGGCCCTTGGCCAGTTGAGGGCCTCGATCGCCTCGTACGCCTGAGCGACCCGGTCCTCGTTGGCGACCTTGACGACGGGCGCCTGGGCCCTTGCGGCGCGCTCGGCCCGGATGATCTCCTCGGGGGCGGGTTTGACGAGCTCGGCGACGCCGAGTCCCGCCGCGAGCAAGGTGACCACCCCCGCGCCGGAAAAGATCGCCGCCTTCAAGGACCTCGGCGCAGGCGGCCGCTGACGACGAGTCGCCGCGTCGACCGATGAAGGGGGCTCCACCGCCCCCCTCGCGTGTTTCTCCAACAGGGTCTGAAGCCGGGACGAGGGCTCGACGCTTCGGCGCTCGTCTTGAAGCTCGGGAGCGAACAACCAGGTCATCCAGTCCTTCACCGTCTCGCTCGAGAAGGTTGGCTCCTGTCCATAGAGCACAGCCGCCAGTGCCTCCCCCATCGCCAGCGCCGAGAGGTATCGCTGGTCGCGCTGAATCGCCAACGCGCGCGCCACGATCTCCGCGAGCGGCAACGGCAGCTGCGGGTTGACCACCAGTGCGGGACGAAAGCGGCCTTCGACGATCGCGAAGATGACGTTGTGCATCTGCCCGGTGAAGGGCAGCACACCGCACAGCATTCGGTAGAGCATCACGCCCACAGCAAAAACGTCGCTGCGGCCGTCGAGCGGCCTGGCCGACGCCTGCTCGGGAGAGAAGTAGAGGAACTTGCCCTTTACCAGCCCCGGCTCGGTCTCTTCACGGCCTCGCATTTCGGCCTTGGCGACGCCGAAGTCGACCACCTTCGTCTGACCCTCGAAGCTGAGGATCACGTTCTCTGGGCTGACGTCGCGGTGGACCAGGCCCATTGGCCGGCCATCCTCGCCCAGTCGGGTGTGGGCGTAGTGCAGGCCCTGAGGACCTCGATCGTGAGGAAACAGGCAATCGGAATTGGCAGCCGTGAAAAACCTTTCGTCGCGGCACGATCGAGCATCTGGGCCAGCGAACGGCCGTCGACCAACTCCATCGCGATGAAGTAATCCCCGTCGACGACGCCGAAATCGAAGACCTGGGCGATGTTTCCGTGGCTCAGCGAAGCCGACACCTTCGCTTCGTTGATGAAGGCGGTGACGAACGCCTTGTCCTGGGCGTGATGTGGGAGCACCTTCTTGATCACCACCTGTCAGGTGACGCCGGCGGCTCCCTTCAGCTGAGCGCGGAAGGTCTCCGCCATGCCTCCTCGGGCGAGCCGTGCGACCAGTTCGTACTTGCCGAAGGTCGAAGGAATCGAGGACTTCTCACCCACGGCGAGTCACTCCACTACACCCTGTCCCGCCCGTCACGCCGGGACGAGCACGAAACGCCGTTGGCCGCTGACGTCGAGCTCGGCGGGTGGCACCCGACGCCCTTGTTGAACGGGCGCCCACACCGCGGTCGCGGTGCTTCATTCTGCCGCGCCCGAAGCCCGTCGCCGCGGCGGCTAAACCTTCGGCGCGAGCAGCTCGTTCACCTTCGCCACCAGCGCCTCGGCGGTGAAGGGTTTGGGGAGCACCGCCACCGACCCGGCTTTGATGCCGCGGCGGATCAGATCCTCTTCCACGTGGCCCGAGCAGAGGAGCACCGGCGCGCGCGGGAAGAGCTGACGAAACCCCTCGATGAGGACGTGGGTCGGCAGCCCGGGCATCACGCCATCGGTGCACAGGAGCTCGAATTCGTCGCGGTGCCGTCGCGCGAGGATGAGCGCGTCGGCGGCGTTGGCCGCCTCCACGGGCTCGATGCCCGCCTGGCGGAGCGCCGCGGCCATCGTCGCGCGGACGGCGGTGTTGTCTTCTACCAACAAGATTCGGTGGGGCACCGAGCCCGCCGGGCCGACCACGCCTGTGGGCCGTGAGGCCGTCTGCTCGACGTTCTCCGGCGCTACGGGGAAGGCGACGGTGAAGGTCGAGCCCTTCCCGGGCTGCGACTTTACTGCCACCCACCCCCGGGCCTGCGACACGATGCCGTACACCGACGCGAGGCCGAGGCCGGTGCCGCGGCCCGGGACCTTGGTGGTGAAGAACGGCTCGAAGATGCGGGCCCGCGTCGCCTCGTCCATGCCGACGCCGGTGTCGCTCACGGTGACGGCGACATAGCGGCCGTTGGGGTCAGGTGCATCGGGCGGCACGGCCGCGGCCGCGACGAGCGCGGCGCGCATCGTGATCGAGCCTCCGCGGGGCATCGCGTCCGCCGCGTTGACCACGAGGTTGAGCACCACCTGGCTGAGCTGCGCCTCATCGACAAGCACCCGCGGCACGTCCGACGGAAGATGGTCGATCTTCACGTCGTCGGCCACCAGCCGGCGCAGCGACTTCAGGGTGGTGGCGATGAAGCTGCCGACGTCGACCGCGCGGGGTTGGACCACGGTGCGCCGGGCGAAGGAGAGCAGCTGACGCGTCAACTGCGCCGCCTGCGCGGCGGCGTCGCGGATGGCGTCGAGGCCCTCCTTGCGCTCCTCCTCGCTCGCACGAGGCAGCATGTCAGCCCACGCCATGATGACGAGGAGGAGGTTATTGAAGTCGTGGGCGACGCCGCCGGCCAGCTTGCCCACCGCCTCCAGCCGCTGGGCCTCGACGACCCGCTCTTCGGCCGCGTGGCGCTGGCGTTGCTCGTTGCGCTCGCGCTCAGCGGCCTGGGCGGTGGCGCGCCACGCCTCCTCCATGCGGTCGAACAGGCCAGTGAGCAGGTAGAGCAGCAGGCCGGTGGTGATCGCACCGAACACGGTCACGCGTATCCAGTTCGAGAACAGCAGCGGATTGGTCGAGCCCGCGTTGACGGTGGCGATCGCCCCGGTGGCGGTCAACGCCCCCACTGTGAGAATCGCGGCCGACAGCGCGGCGAGGAGCGCCAGCGACAGCCGTCGGCCGAACACCACACCCGAGAGGAGCACGGCACTGACGGTCGAGAGGAGCGGCCCGGGTGACAGCCCCATCACGATCGCAGCGACAATGCTGACGACGGCGAGGAGCGCCACCACCAGCGCGGCCTGCACCCGCGCCGGTGCGAAGAGCCGCGCCAGGAGGAAACTCAGCCAGCAGGTGGAGACGAAGAGGAACGGGCCGTCCACCACGGGCGGGGGGCGGGTGAACGCCCACATCACCAGGAGGACCGGCACCATCGAGGTGACGCCCGTCAGGTACAGCTTTCCCATGGCGGCGCGCCACTCCTGCAGCCTCTCGATGGCGTTTTGGTCGACCCCCACTCGGCTCCAATCTGTCCCAGCGCTGGGGGGACGGCAACTGCGTCGTCGAACGTGGGCCCCGATCAGATTGCGATCTGGGTTTGCTCCACCATGGACTGGACTGGCATGACCCGGCGACATCGTCAGGCCGCGCCTTCTCTCCGGTCCTGGTCGATTCTTCACCGCCGGCTGCTCGCTATGCCGATGCGATCGCTCATCTGAAGACCTCGTACCTGGCGTTCAACACGAACCAGTTTGCCGAGGCGACGGTCTACCGGGCAGCCGGCTACAGCCCCGGAGTTTCGAAGCACGAGGTCGAGTTGCTGTTGCGGTTCAGCATCACAGCCCATGATGCCCACGGATACGAGGTGCTGTGGGGCCACGATGGTTACCTGGACATCGTTCGTTGGAACGGAGCGCTCGGCAGCTACACGCAGCTCAATCCAGTCGAACCGAACATTGGAGCGCCAGCCGACGGGGATGTCTTCAGGGCAGAAATCTTCGGCAGCATGATCACCGTTCGCAAGAACGGCACGACCGTGCTGGTGCAAGACGTGTCCGCATCGGGAACCCTCTGGAGCACCGGTCAGCCAGGAGTTGGTTTCTGGCCCGTGGACAGCTCCTCCCCAGACAAGTTGGGCTGGAAGTCTTTTCAGGCTGGCAATCTTTAGGCGGGACACAGAGCCGAGGAAGTGGCCAGGACTTGCAACTGAGCTGACGCCACGGGAGGACCGGCGCGGCGCCCATCAACATCGCCGACCTCGCCGCGCTACGAGCTGCTTCTCCCGAACGGTCCGCTTGCGTGCGGTAACATCGTCACTTCAATGTCCGACGAGTCCGAGTTCTTTCGAAAGGCGCCCCGTCAGTCTCGCTCGCGGGCCGTGGTGAGCGCGATCATCTCGGCCGCCGAACAACTGCTCGAGCGAGGTGAAGACCCGGCGTCGCTCTCGGTCGAGGGCATCGCCCACCGCGCTGGCGTAGGCATTGGTTCGCTCTACGACTACTTCGCGGATCGCGAGGGCGTCCTCGGCGTCTTGATCTCCAGGCTGACGGAATACAACTTCGCCGGCCTCGAGCGTGAAGTGCTGACGACCCAGAAATTGCCCCTCACCGAGGCGGTGCGGCGGATTGTCGATCGCGTGCTCGAGACCTATCTCGACAAACCTGA
>JAYVRT010000023.1:0-2733 GCA_043776025.1 Archangiaceae bacterium
GCGCGCTACGGCCCGCCCGAGGCCGGCTTCGTCGGCTACGACGAGGCGGGCAAGACGCTCTGGTTCCTCGGGGGCAGGAGCCCCGCCGAGACCCACGTCTACAAGGTGAAGGCCGGTGGCCGCGCCGAGCGGGTGATGCTCTGGGCGGAAGACAACTCGAACGAGTCGGCGACGCTCTCTCCCGACGGCAAGGCGCTGGTCGCGCGGATGACCTCGCTCACCGCGATGCCGAAGCAGGCGGTCTTCTCCGCCGACGGGAAGCAGCTCGCCGAGCTCCCCTCGGTCGCGATCGAGCCGAGCCTGAAGCTCCACGCCGAGGTGCGGAAGGTTGGCCCGGGGCAGGGCTTCTGGTCGGCGATCCTCCGGCCCGCCAGCTTCAAGCCTGGGCAGAAGCTGCCGGTGGTCCTCCAGGTCTACGGCGGCCCCGGGCACCAGGAGGTGCTCTACACCCTGCGCGAGAACCTGCTGCTGCAGTGGCTCGCGGACCAGGGCTACCTGGTGGTGAAGTTCGACGGGCGCGGCACGCCGAACCGCGGGCGCGAGTGGGAACGGGCGATCAAGTTCGACTTCGCCACCGGAATCGCCGACGACCAGATCGCCGCGCTCAGCGCGCTGGCGAAGGAAGTCCCCGAGCTGGACCTCAAGCGTGTCGGCGTCTTTGGCTGGAGCTTCGGCGGCTACCTCGCGGCGCTGCTGGCGCTGCGAAACCCCGAGGCCGTCAAGTGCGCGGTCGCCGGCGCGCCGGTGGTCGACTGGCTCGACTACGACACCCACTACACCGAGCGGTACCTCGGGGTGCCCCCCGCGGCGGCCAAGGCCTACGAGGTCAGCTCGCTGCTGACCTACGTGCCGAACTCGAAGCGGCCGATTCTCCTGATGCACGGCACCGCCGATGACAACGTCTACTTCTTCCACAGCCTGAAGCTGTCCGACGCGATGTTCCGCGCCGGCAAGCCGCACCAGCTGTTGCCGCTGGCCAACTTCACCCACGCGGTGCCGGAGCCGCTGGTGATCGAGCGGCAGTGGGAATGGGTCGCGCGCTACTTCAAGGAAAACCTCTGACATGGGTCTGGATCCCGCGTTCGTCGCCGACTGCCCCTACGGGCCGGGCGGCTTGCTGATCGACGAGCTGCTCGAGGTCAACGTCGAGCAGTCGATGGTGCGGGTGCGGATGCCCGCCCACGCCGAGCTCCCGTTGACCCGCGAGCAGCGCAATCACCCCGTTCGCCACCCGGCGCACGTCTCGGGCGGGCTGATGGTGCACATGACGGGGATGGTCGGCTTCGTCCACGCCTACTACGTCTTCAACCTCCGCCACACCGACGGCTGGGTCGGCTACGGGGTGCGGATTCACCACGCGCGCTTCCACAACCTCGCGGCGATCGACGCGCCGCTGGTGCTCAAGGGGTGGACGACGCACGCACGCAAGGGCGCCGACAAGATCCTCGCCCGCTACTCCTTCGAGTTCACCCAGGGAGCCAGGCTCATCTACGAGGGCGACCAGACCGCGCTCTGGACGAAGGTCGCTGGAACCCCGCCCCCAACGGGCTAGGGTCCGCCCCTTCCATGCGCCTCATTCTTGCCCTGCTGGTCTCGGTGCTGTCCTCCGCCTGCATCGATCGGATGATCCTCGACGGAACCCTCAAGTCCACCCGCGACGCGGCGTCGGCCTTCGACACGCTGTCGGATCTCGAGGTGGCGAAGATCGGCGCCGGCTCGAGCCTGGTAACGGTCGAGGGGATGCAGAAGCTCGCGCCCGACAACGAGGACGCGATGTTCCTCCTGCTGCAGGCGTGGGCCGGCTACGGCGGCGCCTTCATCGAGGACGAGTGGGAACAGGCCTACGACCGCGGCGACGAGGACGCCGAGGCCGCCCAGGCGGGCCGCGCCAAAGACGCCTACGACCGCGCGATTCGCTTCGGGACGATGTTGTTTGAGCAGCGGCACCCCGGCTTCGTCGCGGCGCAGCGCAACACCGACACAATCAAGGCGTACCTGGGCACCTTCGACAAGTCCGAGGCCGAGAGCCTGCTGTGGATGGGCGCCGCCTGGCTGAGCCGCGGCAGTGTCGCCGCCGAACGACCGGAGATCGTCGCCGACCTCTTCGTCGGAGTCGCGGCCGTCGAGCGCTCGGTGGAGCTCGACCCCGGCCTTGCCTACGGCCTGGGCTACGCGATGCTCGGCGCCTACCACGCGCGCGCGCCCGACGCCGAGCTCGGCCAGGCGAAGGAGCTGTTCGAGAAGGCCTTGGCGCTCACCCAGCGCAAGGCGCTCACCACCCAGCTGCTCTACGCGCAGAACTGGGCCTGCCAGGCCCACGACGAGGCCGCCTACCGCGCGCTGCTGGGCGAGGTGATCGCCGCGCAGGACGTGCTCCCGGCGCAGCGGCTGGAGAACACCATCGCCCAGCGCAAGGCGAAGCGGTACCTCGGCGCGCCCCGGCTCGCCCGCTGTGGTTTTGGAGGTGCAAAGTGAAGAAGCTGCTCTGCCTGTGGATGTTCGTCGCGTTCGCCGCCGACGCCGAGCCGACGAAGTTGAAGATCGGCACCCTGGTGCCCCGCGAGTCGCCCTGGGGCCAGCTGCTCCGCGTCTGGGCCAAAGGCGTGAAGGAGCGCACCAAGGGCAGCGTCGAGCTCGAGTTCTTCTGGAACGCGACCCAGGGCGACGAGCCGGCGCAGATCTCGAAGATCAAGACCGGCCAGCTCGACGGCGCCTGCGTCACCGCGGTCGGCC
>JAYVRT010000024.1:0-9073 GCA_043776025.1 Archangiaceae bacterium
GGGTTCTCGTTGCTCGCCAGCTTGATCACGTGGCTGACGTTGTACTCGCGCTCGGTCTCTTCGATCGGCTTGCCCGGCACGTACGGCTTGAGGGTCTCGATGTAGTCGGGGACGAGCGGTCGCATCAGGTCTCTTCTTATTTGCCGGTGAACGGCCCGAGGGCGCGGAACTTCCGGTAGCGATCCTCGATCAGCTTCTCCGGCTTCATCCCCACCAGCTGGCCCAGGTGCTTGCGCAGCGCCTTGCCCAGCGAGTCGGCGGTGCGGTGCGGATCGCGGTGGGCGCCGCCGGCGGGCTCGGGGATCACCTCGTCGATCACCTTGAGCTCCAGCAGATCGCGGGCGGTGACCTTGAGCGCGTCGGCCGCCTTCTCCGCCATCGAGGCGTCGCGGTAGAGAATCGAGGAGCACGCCTCGGGGCTGATCACGCTGTAGATGCTGTTCTCGAGCATCAACACCCGGTTGCCGACGCCGATTGCCAGCGCGCCGCCGCTCCCGCCTTCGCCGATCACCGTGGAGACGATCGGCACCGGCAGCCCGGCCATCACCTCGAGGTTGACGGCGATCGCCTCGGCCTGGCCGCGTTCCTCGGCGCCGATGCCGGGGTACGCCCCGGGGGTGTCGACGAAGGTGAGAATCGGGCGCTCGAAGCGGGCGGCGAGCTCCATCAGCCGGCGCGCCTTGCGGTAGCCCTCGGGGCGCGGCATCCCGAAGTTGCGGGCCATGTTCTCCTTGGTGCTGCGGCCCTTCTGGTGGCCCATCACCATCACCGGCATGCCGTCGAAGCGGGCGAAGCCGCCGACGATCGACGGATCCTCGGAGAAGTGCCG
The DNA here is from genome assembly GCA_043776025.1 of Archangiaceae bacterium. Lineage (GTDB taxonomy): Bacteria > Myxococcota > Myxococcia > Myxococcales > Myxococcaceae > JAYVRT01. Next base: position 830 of record JAYVRT010000024.1, read on the forward strand.
GTCGCCCGACAGCTCGGAGAACTCGGTGAAGAGGTAGCCGATGTAGTCGAGGAAGTACGGCCGCGCGTTGTGCCGCGACAGCTGCACCACCTGCCACCGCGACAGCTCGCTGAAGATTTCCTGCTGCAGCCGCTTGGCTTTCTTCTCGAGCTTGCCGATCTCGGCGGTGAAGTCGACCGAGCCGGAACCAGACAGCGCTTTGAGCTCGACGATGCGCTTCTCGAGCTCGAGGACGGGTCGCTCGAAGTCGAGCGCGTGGTTGATCTGAATGGCCATGGGACGCGCGCACCGAATACACGGTTTGCGCCCCGCTCGCACGGGGGAACACGCTACTGCGGTGCGTCAAGCTTTACGCACCTCGAGGCTGCGTCGGCGGCTACGCGGCCTTGATCTTCGCGGTCGCCGACAGCGCGTACCACGCGGTGCGGAACGCCTTGAGCTCGCGCAGCCCCGCCGGGTGACGGCCGAGCGCCGGCGCCACGGTGACGGGCAGGCCGATCTTCTTCTCGAAGACCTTGGCGACCTCGAGCTCGTTCTTGCGGCGTTCCTCGGTGACGACGCAGGTCGTCTTCGGCAGCACCCGGTTGACGAGCACGCGCTCGACCGGGAGCTTCTTCGCCTTGAGGTACTCGACGAACCGTTCGACCGGGCCGACCGCCATCTCCTCGCCGCGGGTGACGACGACGAAGCGGCACTCGGCGGGGTTGACGATCGCCGCCTCGAAGCGCTGCACGTGCTTGAGCAGGGCCGCGAGATCATCGGCCAGCGGGCCGAGGCCACGGTTGCGGTAGCGGGAGATCACCGCGTGGGTGCGGGTCAGCCAGTCCCTGGCGATCGCCGGCAGCTCGAGGATGCGCAGGCTGTCGCCCGACGGCGCGGGGTCGATCACGATCCGCTTGAAGCGCTCTTGCACCAGGGCGTCGGTGAGCGCGCTCATCGCGGCGAACTCGTCCATCCCCACGGGGGCGGTGTCGAAGAGGTTGCGAATCAGCTCGCGGTCGAGGGCGAACTCCTGGCCTTTGACCTCGGGGCCGAAGGCGCCCTCGGCGCGATCGCGGAAGCGGCGGCGGAGGTTGCCGAACCAGGTGGCGAAGTCGATCTCCCGGGCGTACAGGCCCTTGGTCCCCTTCACCTGGGTCTCGGTGTCGGTGAGCCGGCTCTGGAGCACATCGGACAGCGAGTGCGCGAAGTCGGTGGAGATGAGCAGCACCGGCCCTTCCTTCTCGGTGAGCGTCACCGCGGCGGCGGCGGCGCAGCTGGACTTGCCGACGCCTCCTCCTCCGACGAAGAAGATGAAGCGGGTCGGGGGCAGCGGGGGCGCGGCGATCGGCGGCATCGACGGCGCGCGGACCAGCGCCGGCGGGCCTTCGGCGGCGGAGAACTGCAGCGCCTTGGTCTCTTTGCCCGACGCCCAGTCCCTGGAGAACTTCTTCACGTCGTCCTGGCCGCGGGGCCCGACGATCCGCCGCTGGAGCAATTCCACCGGCACGCCCAGCGTCTGGTAGCGGCGCACGTGGGGCGCCTGCAGCCCGCGGCGGTTGGCGACCTCGCGGCTGTCTTTGCCGTCTTCGATCTGGTCGGTGATGATCTCGGTGATCGGGACCAAGCGCTCCTTGAGCGCGTTGAAGAGGAAGCGGGTCTGGGCCTCGGGCACCGGTTCGGCGAGGGCGCACAGATGGAAGGCGAAGCGCGCCGGGTCCTTGAGGAGGGCGATCAGGCGGTCGCACCTGGCGGCGAAGTCGTCGAGCGGCGAGGGCGCCTTCGGGGTGGCGGCGGCGGCCTTGGTCGGCTTGCCCGGCTTCTCTCCCCGCACCAGCGCGACGAACCTGCGCAGGTTGGAGGCGTGGTCGAGCAGCCGGATGCAGTGGGCGGCGCCGAGGCCGTCGACGACGATCCGGTCGAACTCCTTGGTCTCGAGCAGGTCCTGCAGGTGGAAGAGCGAGGCGGGCTCGCCGAGGTTGGAAGTGGACGCCTCGAGCAGCTTCTGGAGGTCGTCGGCGCCGATCACCACGCCCTTGGTCGCCGAGGCGAGCAGCGCGGTGCGGTAGGCCTTGGTGAAGGGCTCGACCAGCTCTTTGGGGTCGAGCTCACTGCCCCACAGCCCGCCGGTGCCTTTGCCCGCCACCAGCTTCGAAGGCTTGTGGGTCAGCTTCTTCTTCAGCAGGTCGGACAGCCCGCCGTTGGGCTCGATGCTGACGAGGAGGACCTTGTCTTTTCCCAGTTTCTCGCTCAGGTTCAGAGCGAATGCCGCAGACAAAGTCGTCTTGCCGGATCCGCCCTTTCCGCCGAAGAAGTGCAGCTGCTGTCCGTCGCTCATTGTTGTTGCCTTCGCGTATGAAGCCCGATTGAAATGACGAACCGGTGGGGTTCGACCGGATTCCGGGCAGATTCAGGGGCGCGGAATTCACCAAATCCGGAAGAAAAAGTCAAGGGACTGCGGGCGTTTCAGAAGCCGACCCACACTGCCCCACCTAAGACACCGAAACTGTTGGAACAGTGCGTTATCGAGGGGCCTTTTCCAGGTCTCTACGGATAACGCTTCCGGATGAGGAAAACGATCGCATCGCGCGCGGAGGCGTCGTTGTAGCCGTAGCGCTGGTTCATCGTGTCGAGGGTCTGGCGGATCGAGGTCTGCTCCCGGGCCGAGAGGCTGCCCTTCTCGCCGGAGAGAAACTTGAGCAGGTTCTCGACGTTGCGCCGCAGCAGCTTCTTTCGTTCCTCGAAGAAGTGATCGCGCAGGCGCTTGAAGTGGTCGGGGAAGATCCTCGCCCACTCGAGCTCGCCTTCGGGGTTGTCGAGCTTGTGGGCGCCGATGTTGGAGATCAGGCCCTTGCGGAACTCCGAGGGGTCCTCGCCCTTGGGCATCACGATCTGCTCGAACTCCGCCATCCGCCCCTCGTCGGGCTTCTCCTGGGCGCCGGTGACCTTGTTCTGCATCTTCTCGCCCTTGATCCAGGCGGACACCGTCTGGACGTAGCGCTCGAACAGCTCGCGGTACTGGGCCTCGCTGACCAGCCCCATCGAGTCACGGACCTCGTGATCGACGGTCTCGAGGTAGTCGCCCTCGACGGCGGCGACGAACTCCTCGTGGTCGTGATACCCCTCGACGACCTCCTGCTGGAGGAACTCGTAGACGCTCTTGTCCTTGCAGAGCGCGGTGAGTTCCTTGAGCACCGCCAGCGGGTGGAGCCCTTCGAACTCGGCGCTCTGGGCGGCGTTGAACAGCGCGGTCTTGATCTCCCGGGCCGAGGCGCCGCTGCGCCCCTCGTAGTTGGGGTACGAGTCGGACTCTTCGTACAACGCCTGCAGGTGCTTCTTCAGCTCCCTCGCCTGGGGCAGCGAGAAGCGCTCGGGCGCCTGGCCTTCCTGGTACAGCCGCAGCTTCTCCATCGGCGACAGCCGCTCGATCAGGCCCCGGACCTCGGTGGGGTAGCGGTCGGCGATCGGTTTCTTCAGTCGGGTGAGCACCGCCCACATCGCCGCCACCCGCGTCGCGTGGGGCGCGACGTGGCGCCCGACGGTGGTGGCGTTGACCTGGGCGTCATAGATCTCCTGCTCGACCTTCCACCGCCGCACGTAGGGGACGCGGACCAGCTCGATCCGGCCCTTGAAGCTGGAGAAGTCGGGCAGCTCCTTGAAAGCGCTCAGGTGCTTCTCATTGCTGCTGGCGATCAGCACCTCGTCGAGCTGGAGGACGAAGTGCTCGAGGGGGATCTCGCCTGTCTCGCTGTAGCCCAGCAGGTACTTGAAGGCCTCCAGCGGGCGCTTGAGCAGGTCGGAGTATTCGATCAGCCCGCGGTTGGCCGAGACCAGCGCGCCGTGGGGCTCGTAGAGGACGATGCTCTGCAGCGCCAGGGGCAGGTTGGCGGTGGTGCGGTCGGCGGTGACCTGCTGGTACGCGGCGTCGACGCTCATCTGCGGCTCGACGGTGGCGGTCGAGGTCTGGTAGCGGCGGGAGACGTAGAACCGCTCGACCTGGACGTGGCGCATCACCTTGAGCCAGTCGCCCTCGTACTGCGCGAGCAGGGCGTCGAAGATCCGCCGGCTCTTCGCCGACAGCTCGCCTTCCATCAGGTAGCTGGAGAGGATGAAGTCGGTCTTCGGCCCGAGCGCCTCGAGGATCAGCTTCTTCCGTTCGGCCTTGGGGACGAGGAACAGCGGGGGCTCGTGCAGTTGGTTGGTGATCCGGACCTCGACGTTCTCCGCCTCGAGGTGGGCGTAGCTGGCAAGCGAGCCGGTGGTGCCGCCGCCGGCGCGCTCGCCGAAGCCGATCGAGCCCTTGACCAGCTTCTCCGAAGGGAAGATCCAGTTGAAGGTGTACAGCGCCCCGTCGGGCTGGGTGGAGTAGTGCTCCATGCCCCGCTTGAGCGCGTCGACCAGGGTCGACTTCGCCGAGCCGTTGGGCCCGTGGAGGAGGATCAGCTTGTTGATCCGCCCTGCCCTGACGAAGTTGCCCAGCAGCCGGTAGATCGCGTTCTGGACCTCTTCCTGGCCGGCGACCCGCCCGTCGCGGTCTCCGGCGGGGGCGTCGAAGATCTTGAAGCGGCGCACCTTCCCCGTGGGGTGCGGCACCTGCTCGCTGCCGTAGAAATCGATCGCATCGCGCAGGTACTGGGCGGCGTTGCGCGCCTGCTTCTGGGGGCTCTGAACGAACAGCTGGGTGTATTCCTCGAACGAGAGGATCGAGCGGTTCTTGACGAAGTCGCTGGCGACCTCGGAGCCGACGGACTGGAGGAAACGTTTGGCTTCCATGGCGCCCAAGTCTACCCCCTTGGGCTGGATCCGGCGGCGCGATCGGCGGTTGCCCTCGCCACCACCGTCGAGCGTAGAGTGCGCCGCCATGCGGGTGTCACTGCTGCTGATCGCCATCGTCTGTCTGTCCGGGTGCCCCGCCACCAACTCGACGCCCTGTCAGACCGACGCCGAGTGCAAGATGGATCAGCGCTGCCGCCGCGGCGCCTGCGGCCCGATCTGCCTGGCGGACACCGACTGCGGCACCGCGCAGGTGTGCCGCGCCGGCAGCTGCAAGCCCCCCCCCGAATGCACCAGGGACACCGAGTGCGCCGCGGGCTTCACCTGCACCGCCGACAGGTGCCAGTGCACGATGGACAGCGCCTGCGCCGCCAACCAACAATGCATCGCGGGGTCCTGCCAGGCGCGCAAGCCCTGCAGCGCCGACGCAGACTGCGCCGGCACGGGCCAGCGCTGTGAGGTCAGCCAGGGGATCTGCCTGCCGGTCTGCTCGATGCCCGCCGACTGCGCCCCCGGCCTCGACCCAAGGGTCGCGCTCGCGCTCTACACCTGCGTCCAGGGTACCTGCACCCGGCGCTGCCTCAACGACGTCACCTGCGGGGGCCAGGGCCTGGTCTGCAAGTCGGGCCTGTGCGCCACGGCGGACTGCAAGACCCTCAGTGACTGCCCGGCGGACCAGTACTGCACCAGCGCCACCTTCGGCCGGTGCCTCTCCTACAAGTTCTGCGCGACCGCCGGTGAGTGCGCCGCCAACTTCGAGTGCAAGCGCTTCCCCACTGCGCAGTGCCCGCCCGGCTTCGACTGCAGCAAGAGCCTGTGCATCGAGCAGAAGACGTGCCTCATCGACGGCGACTGTGTCAGCGACCCGCCGATGCCGGTGCAGAACGGCTACTGCTCCGACAACCACTGCCAGCCGACGGCGAAGTGCACCAGCTCGGCGACCTGCGCCACCACCCAGGAATGCGTCGCGGGCCTCTGCGTCCCCTCGACCTGCCGCGGGCACCCCGACTGTGGGCCGGGGAAGGCCTGCGTCGACGGGGCCTGCGCCACTGCGCCGGCGCCGGGGGAAATCGCCCAGCTGCAGGTGATTCCCGCGGCCGGCCTCCTCGAGGTCGGCGACACGCTGCAGCTGAGGCTGGTGGCCTTCCGCCTCGATGGCTCGACCTACCCGCTGGCCAGCGGCAGCTTCACGGTGGTGGATGAAGTCGGCGCTCCTTCGTCACTGGCGACGGTGGACGCGGGCGGAGTCGTCACCGGGGTCGGCCCCGGCAAGGTCGTCGTCCGCGTGACGGTGGCGGGCTCGCCGGTGGGCGCGCAAGAGTCGAAGCTGACGATCTACCCCGCGGTCAGCGCCGGGCGCCGGGTGCTGGTGGTGGACGCCGCGACCAGGGCGCCGCTGGCCGGAGCCAACGTCAACGGGTGCCTCACCGCCAGCTGCACGGCCTCGACGCTGGTGGTGACCGACGCGCTCGGCGTCGCGCTCTTCCCCGGCCTCGCAACCGGCGCGGCGACCTTCACCGCGGTGGCCCAGGACGTTCGGGCCGACGGGCTGCCAGGGCACGAGCGGGCCTCGGTGATCGCGACGCTGGCGACCGACGTCTACCTGCCGCTGCGCAACAACCCGGTGCACAGCGCCGCCGGCTTCAACGGGGCGATCAACTTCAGCGACGTGCACAGCACCGGGCAGTACTGGGCCGGGCTGGCGGCGGTGTCCGCGTCCGATCTCCCCGCGGTCGATCTCAACCTGCTGCTCGGCGAGAACTTCCAGGTGCAGATCCCGGGCATCGGCCAGTCGGTGCCGGTGCCGGGGAGCCTGGTGCTCTACACCTCGCCCGGCTTCGGGATCCCCCAGGAGCTCAAGGCGAAGTCGCTGGGGCTGGGCCAGGCGGGCGCGGTGCGGCACGCGGTCGCCTTCGCTGGGCGAACGAACCTCGACGCGGTGCTGGCGCTGCGCAGCACCCAGTTCCTCTCCTACGTCGGGGCGTTCGACTACGCACTGCAGACCAACTTGAGCCTCACCCACCGCGCGCGGGTGCCGGACACCTCGGACATCAACAACAACGGCCTGTGCAGCAACCCCGCGAAGTGCCCGATGGGCAGCGAAGACGTGCCCGATTACGCCAACTTCACCCCGATGAGCTTCACCCCGCGGCGGGAGCAGAAGCGGCGCACCGAGGTGGTGCTGCCGAAGCTGCCGAGCACGCTCGACACGGTGGTGATCGCCGCCGCCGAGATGGGGGCCGAGGCCGGCTTGATGCCGATCGGGTTCTCCTCGGTGGCCGCCGGCCCCGCCGGTGCGGACGGCACCCGCGCCGTGCCCTCGCTGGTGCTGCGCAGTGGCACGCCCTACGGCGGGCTGGAGATCTCCACCCCCGGCATCTGGGCGCTGGGCGGCAACAACGCCGGCAACGCCTACTCTGGGCGGCTGACCCGGGGGACGACGCTGCCAGTGAAGGTGCTGGTGCAGCCGTTTCTCCCTGTGCCGAGCAACCCCAGCTACCAGGTGGCCACCCGTTCGTTCGCGCCCGGCCAGCCGCAGTGGGCCTCGGTGTACTCCAGCGGCGGCGAGCTGGCCCGCATCGGGGTGACCGGCAGCGAGCAGCGGCACGTCCTCTACCTCGCCATCGCCGCCTCGCAGACCTCGATCGTCGTGCCGGCGAGCCCCAGCGGGCCGGGCGCCGACCCCGCGGCGCAGGGCTCGGCCCAGCTCGAAGTGGTGGCGGTGGATCTGACCAACGGCACCACCGCCGACGACATCTTCACGCTCAAGGGGGCCAACCTTTCCAACTGGCTGACGGTGATCGACGGCTATTCTCGATTCGACAAGTAGCCCCGATGAAATAAGGTGCCGGGGTGCCGAAGAATGAGCCGATCATCGGAATTGATCTCGGGACGACGAACTCCTGCGCGGCGATCGTCGACGGCGAGAAGGACGGCATCCCCCAGGTCAAGCTGATCCCCTACAAGGGGGGCGAGTACACCGTGCCCTCGATCTTCGCGATCGACGACAAGGGCAACGAGCTGATCGGCTACGAGGCCAAGCGCCAGTGGCAGCTGAACCCGAAGAACACCATCTACGGGGCGAAGCGCCTGGTCGGCCGCAGCTTCCGCAGCGACATCGTCGACACGATGCGCAAGGTGGTCCAGTACAACGTCCGCCCCAGCGCCGACAACAAAGAGGTCGTCCTCGACGTCGCGAAGAAGTCGCTGTCGCTGCAAGAGGTCTCGGCCCGCATCCTCAACAAGATCCGCGACGTCGCCTCGAACCACCTCCGGGTGCCGGTGAACCGGGCGGTGGTCACCGTGCCGGCCTACTTCTCCGATCGCCAGCGCCAGTCGGTGAAGGACGCAGGGAAGCTGATCAACCTCGAGGTGGTGCGGATCATCAACGAGCCCACCGCGGCGGCGCTGGCCTACGGCATCGACAAGCAGAAGGCCGGCAAGTCGGAGAAGGTGGCGGTCTACGACCTGGGCGGCGGCACCTTCGACATC
>JAYVRT010000025.1:0-2728 GCA_043776025.1 Archangiaceae bacterium
GGTCCGAACCTTGAGCAGGTCTGACACCTTGTTGCCGTCGACGAGGAGGAAACAGGTCGCCAGCCGGGCCGCGTCGGACTTCGGCGTCCCGGTCGACAGCCGCAGCGTCCCCAGCTCTTCGTCGTGCTCGAGGATTCGGACCTGCGGGCCCTTGACCACTTCGCGGCGGTTCTTCGCCGTCACCAGCACTGCGTAGCTGGGCGGAATGGTCACCGCCGGTGCGCGGTCGGGCTTCGCCACCGCCAGGCCGTAGCGGGCCGCGGTCGCCGGGTCGAGGGTGCGCCGCACCAACTCCACCTGCGTCGGGTCCGGCAGGAACGCGCACGGGCCGACGATGGTGCGAATCCGCCCAGAGGCGATGTCTCGGACGTAGAGCCCCTCGGTCTCGTCGAGCTGCACCGCCGCCACCTCGCCCAACACCTCGAGCTCCTCGGTGGGGAAGAAGAAGCCCTCCTGCTGCTGGAGAAACAACTCCTGGCCGGGCAGGTACGAGCCTGACGGCAGCTGGTCCCCCGCCTTCGCCTCGAACGCCTTCACCGCGCGCACGTGGAGGCCGCGGTCCTTGCGCAGCGGGTGCGCCGCGAAGGCCCGCGCCCCGTTGCGAACCACGAACTCCTCCCACGCCTCGGGGAAGACGACGCCGGGCCCGCGCACGTAGCGCCGGCGGCCCTTCGGCCCACGCAGCACGCAGTACTGACCGTCGAGCAGCGTCACCGCGTTGCGGACGTAGAGCGGCCCGCTCTTGCCCGAGTCGTCGGGCACCACCTCCAGGCCCGTCTTCGGCAGGTAGAAGCTGACCTCCGAGCCCTTGATGATCCGCTCGGTGCCAATCGGAGCCGTCTCGCCCTCGACCCGGTCATAGACGCGCACCCGCAGGTACTGGTCCTCGTAAAGCTCGTGCCCCGCGACCACCCGCGCCCGCTGCCCCGGCCAAAGCGGAAAGCTCGCCGGCCCGGCGACGACGATGCGCCGGCCGACGTTGAGCTCGATCGCCGAGTTGTTCCCCTTCACCGAGCGCGCCGCCGGGTCCTTCGCCGGGTTCTCCAGCACCACGTACTGCGAGCTCGAGGCGGCGACGAACGGCTGGACCCCGACGCTCCCCTCGTCGCTGCGCACCGGGACGAAGCGCTCGTTGCGAAGCTCGACCAGTCGCTCGGTGTTGCTGAGCGAAATCTTCGTCGGCCCGACATAGAGGACGATGTCGCCCTTGGTGAGGTCCTGCACGTAGGCGTACTCGTTCGACGCCACCAGGATGTCCCGCTCTCGCACGTCTCGCTCGGCCATGAATTGCCTCCTTGGGTTGTCGTTTGGGGTTGCCACCGCGGTGCCAGCGCCTAAGTCCCGCGAACCGTTCACCCGCCGACCCGCCCGCACCGAAGTGGACCGCGCCGAAGTCGACCGCGTGCGCCGCGAACGAACGACAGTGGACAATGGCGACCGCTTCGACAAACTGGACCGTCTCATGGACACGCTCCCAGACCTCAACGCGCTCCAGGTCTTCTCCGCCGTCGTCGATGCCCAGGGCTTTCGCGGCGCCGCGCGCGCGCTGGGCATTCCGAAGTCGACCGTGAGCCGGAAGCTCGCCGACCTCGAGGCCCAGCTCGGGCTGAGGCTGCTGCAGCGCACCACGCGGAAGATCGCGCTCACCGACGCGGGCGAGACGCTCTACCGGCAGTGCGCCCCAGCGCTGGCGACGCTCGTCGACGCCCAGAAGTCTCTGGTCGAGGAGACGCTGACGGCGCCGCACGGGCTGCTGCGGCTCACCGCGCCCACCACCCTCGCGGAGCTGTTCCTCGGGCCGGTGCTCGAGGACTTCTACCGCCGCTACCCCGAGGTCCGCGTCACCATCGACCTCAACGACCGGTACGTCGACCTCGTCGGTGAAGGGTTCGACCTCGCGATTCGCGCGGGAGACCTGCCGGACTCGACGCTGGTCGCACGTTCCCTTGGCAGCACCGCCGCGCAGTTGAGCGGCCGCTTCCGCTTCGTCGCCAGCCCGACGTACCTCAAGGCCCACGGGACGCCGAAGCACCCCCGCGAGCTCGCCGCCCACGCGTCTCTGTTCTACGGCAGCACCGAGCGCGGCGCGAAATGGGGCTTCCTCGCCCGGGGCCGGCGGCTGCTGTTGCCGATTCGCCCGCGCGTCACCTGCGCCAGCTTCTTCCTCCTGCGCGACGCCGCCCTCGCCCACCAGGGCATCACCCGGCTGCCGTCGTTCTTCGTCGGCGAGGCGTTGAAGCAAGGGGCGCTGGTCGAAGTGCTGACCGACTTCGCTCCGCCCGGCGTGGCGCTGCACGCGGTCTACCCGTCCGCGCGCAACGTTCCCCCGAGGGTGCGCGGGTTCCTCGAGGTCATCACCGAGCACTTCGCCGACGGCGCGTGGGCCAACCGGATGGCGCCGCACATCGAACAGGCGAGGCGCTAAGTGCAGCGAGCAAGGGTTGCTTCGAGCGGGTTGTTCCTCTCTTTGCTCGTCGGGTGCGCCTGCCCGGGCCAGAGCCCCTATGGCGACGTGGGCGGAGGCAACGGCTCGGACGTGGACTCCGGAAACCCACGCCTCCTCGGTCTGGCGAGGAGCAGCGCGAACGATGCGGGCGATGAGGAACTGCGGCGCCTCGACCTCTTCAGCGCTGGGTCGACGAAGATTGAGACGCTCCCGGAGATGGATTCGCTCACCGCGCGTACCGCCGACCGTGACCGTGGGGTGCTCTACGTCGTCGCGCGTTCG
>JAYVRT010000026.1:0-9067 GCA_043776025.1 Archangiaceae bacterium
CCGCCGCCGGGGATCAGGCCGACGCCGACCTCGACCAGGCCCATGTAGAGCTCGGCCGCGGCCTGGATGGCGTTACCGGCCATCGTGATCTCCGCTCCGCCACCGAGCGTGAGGCCGAACGGTGCGGTCACCACCGGGATCGCCGAGTAGCGCAGCCGCTGGTTGGCCGACTGGAACCCGCTGATCATCTTCCTGACCAGGTCCCACTCGTCCGAGCCGACCAACATCAGCAGCGCGCCGATGTTCGCCCCGGCCGAGAAGTTGGCGCCGTCGTTGGCGATCACCAGCCCCTGGAAGTTGGCCTCGGCCTCGTCGACCGCCTTGTGCATCAGCTCGGTGATCTGATCGTCGATGCTGTTCATCTTCGAGTGGAACTCGAGCAGCAGCACCCCGTCGCCCATGTCCCGCATCGCCGCCGAGTCGTTCTCCAGCAGCGCCTTCTTCCCGCGCTTGATCCCCTCGACGGTGAGGTGCCGCAAGTTGACCGCGTTCTTCACCGCCTTCTTCGTCTTCAGATCCCAGTAGGTGTTGTCGTCTTCGTAGAAGCGCTTGCGGCCCGAGGCGAGCATCTCCTCCACCCAGGGCGCGACCTTGAAGCCGAGCGCCTTCATCTTCTCCACGCCCTTCTGCACCCCGTAGGCGTCCCACGACTCGAAGGGGCCGATGTCCCAGGCGAAGCCCCAGCGCAGGGCGCGGTCGACGTTGACGTAGTCGTCGGCGATCTCCGGCAGCCGGCGCGAGGCGTAGGCGAGGGTGTCGAAGGTGACGCGCTCGGCGAACTTCGCCGCCTTGTCGGTGCCGTTGAGCACGGTGGCGATCCGCTCGGGCAGCGACTCGATGCCCTTGGCGGCGCCGAGCGAGTCGAAGCGCACCTTCTGCTGCGAGCGGTACTCGAAGGTCTTCAGGTCGAGCGCGAGGATCTCCTTCTCGCCTTCCCCGGCCTTCGACTTCTTGTAGAAGCCGCCGCCCGACTTGTCGCCGAGCATCCCCTTGGTGACCATCGTCTCGAGCCACTGGGGCGGCTTGAAGGCGGCGCGGTCCTCGTCCCCGGTGAGCGAGTCGTAGCAGTTGGTGGTGACGTGCATCAGGGTGTCGAGCCCGACGAGATCCGCGGTCCGGAACACCGCCGACTTCGGCCGCCCCAACGCCGGCCCGAAGATCTTGTCGACCTCTTCGATCACCAGCCCTTCGGCTTCCATCGCGTTGAGGGTGCGCATCATCCCGTAGGTGCCGATGCGGTTGGCGACGAAGTTGGTGGTGTCCTTGCCGTAGACGATGCCCTTGCCGAGCATCTCCTCGCCGAACTTCGCCATCCGCTTCATCACCTTCGGGTCCGTCTGCTCGCCCGAGACCAGCTCGAGCAGCTTCATGTAGCGAACCGGGTTGAAGAAGTGGGTGACGAGGAAGCGCCGCTTGAAGTCCTCGGCGCGGCCCTCGGTCATCCCCTTGATCGACATCCCCGAGGTGTTGCTGGACACGATCGCGGTCGGCGAGAGGTGCTTCTCGACCCTGGCGAACAACGCCTGCTTCACCTTCAGGTCCTCCTTCACCACCTCGACCACCCAGTCGCAGTCGGCGATCTTCGCCATGTCGTCGTCGAAGTTGCCGGTCTGAATTAGCGAGAGCGCCTGCAGCGTCATCAGTGGCGCGGGCCGCTGCTTCTTCAGGTTGGCGACCGCGTTGATCGCGAACTTGCTCTTCGGGGTGCTCCCGTCGGGAGGCGCGATGTCGAGCAGCACCACCGGAATTCCTGCGTTGGCCAGGTGCGCGGCGATTCCGCTGCCCATCACTCCGGCGCCGAGGACGGCGGCCTTACGAATCCTGTCACTCATGAACAGCGGCTCCTTCTGCAAGGAAGAACGAGGAAAGCGCGGCGGTTGTTTAGCGCTTTCACCCAGCCGCCGCCGTGGTTTTTGTCCCTCGCTACTTCCCGGCCAGGCCCGACAATCCGGCCAGCGCCGAAGGGAGATCGAGGAACATCAACGCGGTACCGAACCGGCCGTCGTCGCCCGGGACCACGTGCACCACCCGGACCTCGAACGCCACCGCCCGGTTGGCGAACTCGGCGTCGATCTCGAGGTGAATGATGGTGTCCTCGACGTACCGGCTGTTGGTCCAGACGAAGCAGCCGCCGCGCTTCAGTTCCTCGTCGAAGGCCTTCTGGTAGCTGGCCAACGTCGGGTAGCTCAAGACGATGCGCGCCTTGTCCTTCAGGTGGGGGACCATCTCGCTGACCAGCTCGGCGCCGGTGACGAAGCGGATCCCGAAGCCTCCCTTCATGATCTGCCGCAGCTCGGGCGCCACCACCGTGAGCCGGGCTACCGCGCCCTCGAAGTACATCTTGTCCTTCTCGTTCATCGTCACTTCGACGTGCACCCGCTGGCCGATGTTGAGCATCGTCGAGGTGACGACGAACATCCCGGTCGCGGAGACGTCGCTGGTGAAGCCGGTGGCGGTGAAGTCGGTGAGGCCAAAGCGCACCTTCAAGCGCTTGCTGTAGCGGCGGTGGCGGCGCTTCTCCATTCGATGCTCACACTAGACCCAGAAGCAGGCGTTGAAAAAATACACGGCTATGCTGCGCGGGTGTTGACGTTCGTTCTTGCGCAGGCGCTCGCCGCCGGGCCCGGCTTTCTCGGCGACAGCGTCGCCAACGACACCTCGCCCGAGGTGCTCTCCTTCACCGGCGCGTCGGTGGGGCTGACGCTCAAGGCGCCGAAGCACCGGGTGCGGCTGCGCGACGTGTTGCTCGACGTGCCGCTCGAGGCGGGCGGGCACGTGCTCAAGGAGGCGTCGCCGCAGCAGCTGCCCGGGCCGCTGCTGTTGGTTACCTGCTCGAAGCAGAACAAGGTCGACGGCGAGGTGCTCGTCCTCGGCGCGGCGGGGGTGAAGCTCAAGGGGCCGAAGGTCTTCAGCGTCTTCGCGCTCGAGCCGTTCGTCACCCGGCTGCCCAGCCGCCTGCACACGATTCGCGACAACGGCGCCGGGGTGCTGAGCGCCGAGACCACCGACCTGCTGCAGATCGCCGACGACTACCGCTACGTCCGGGTGATCGGGCTCGACCCGACGGCCAGGTACAAGGTCTCGGTGGCGGGCAAAGGGCCGGAGCAGGTGATTGTCGTCGCTGACCGCGAGTTCCCTCCGACCGACGACCCGCTGCCCGCGGACGCCGCCTGGAGCGCCTCGCGGTTGGTGCTCAAGGGTGGCGGCTCCGCCGAGCTGCCCGCGACCCGGCAGCTGGCGCTGACGCTCGCGGGCGTCGACGCGCTGATTCACGGGAACTCGACGGACGCCCAGATCGAGGTGAAGGTCGAGCAGGTGAAGGCCGGAACCGGTGCGCTGGGGCCGCCGCGCACCGTCGAAGTCGGAGAGCACTCGAAGACGGTGACGTTGACGATCGCGAAGCAGCTGCTGAGGAAGGGTAACTACGACGGGGCGCGGGCGTTGGCCGAGCAATGCGTCACGTTGGATCCGGGCGACGCCGAGTGCCACCTCGTCTACGCCAAGGTGTGGGCAGAGGCGGGCGACATGAAGAGCGCGGTGTCGCAGGCCTGCCTCGCGCTGCGCTACGCAGAAGGGACGGCCCTCGCCGCCGAGGCCCGGGCGTTGCTGGGTGACAACAAGTGCCCTTGAGGAACCCGCCGTGAGCCGGATCATCGTCCTCGACGTCGACCCACCCTCTCGCACCGCGGCGAGCACGTTCTCCGGCGCGGGGCTGCTCGTCGAGCTCGTGCCTCCGAACAAGCTCAGCGCCCAGCTCCAGGAGTTCCAGCCCAACCTGCTGTGGGTCAACGCCGACGTCGGCTCGGCGCTGCTCGGCGGGCTGTTGGGCGCCCTCGAGGCGTTCGGCAGCGGCGCGCCGCCGGTGGTGCTGGTGAGCGCCGACTCGAGGGACGCGGTCTGGGTGCGGCAGTTCGCCACGGGAGTGGTGGAGGTGCTCAAGGGGCCGTTCAACCCTTCGCTCCACCTGGCGCGGCTCAAGGCGCTGCTCGCCGAGCTGCCCAACCGTTCGGGAACGGTGCGGGGCCGCAGCAGCGGGAAGGAGCTCGCCGCGCTCTTCGAGCACCTGGGCAGAACCCGGCGTGACGCGCGGCTCTCGGTCGCCGAGGGCACACCGGAAGAGGCGCGGCTGTGGTTCCTCAAGGGCCGGCTGAAGGACGCCAACGGCCCAGCTGGGCTCAAAGGACCAGCGGTGCAGTCGCAGGTCCTGGCGCTCGTCGCGCCGACTCCCTGGAGCCTGGCCGAAGGGCCGGGCGCGGACAGCATCGTCGAGATGGAGGGGCTGACCGCGGACGACGAGCCGTTCATCCTCACCACCGGCCAGGAGCACCCCGAGGTGGTGGGCCCCGCGCCCTCGCGGCCTTCCCACCCCGTGCCCGGGAGCGCCGCCAGCCCCTTCGGCGCGCCCACCAACCACGCGGCGGCCTCGGCGCCGCCGCTGGCGATCGAGCCGCTGCCGCCGGAAGCGTTCGTGCCACCGTCGGCGCCCAGGGCGGTCGCAGGCGACGCCACGCCTGAACCCTTCGACGTCGCCGTGGTGCGTGCCGAGGTCGAAGCGCCCTACGCCGCCCAGACGCCGCTGCTCTTCGTCGACGACGACGAGACGATCGTCCGGATGTTCTCCACCTTCTTCTCGAAGAAGGGTTACCCGGTGGCGGTCGCGCGCGACGGCGTCGAGGCGATGCAGCAGCTGACCACCACTGCTGTTGAGGTGGTGATCGCCGACCTCAATATGCCGCGGCTCGACGGCTGGGGCCTGCTCAAGGCGCTGCGGGAGGACTTTCGCACCCACGAGCTGCGGGTGGCGCTCTTCTCGGCCCATGACGACTACCGCGAGCAGCTGCGGGCGATGCACGCCGGGGCGCAGGCCTATTACTCCAAGGGGCTGAAGCTGAACGCGCTCGAGCTGCAGGTGCGCGAGCTGGGCGAGCCGCGGCGCCGGTTCCAGCGGTTGCTCGAGCAGCGCCAGAGCGTGACGTTGGGCCTCTCGGCGCTCGGGCCGCAGTGGATGATCCGCACCCTCGCCGCCTACGGGCAGTCGGTGCAGCTCGACGCCTTCGACGGCTGGTCGACCTGGCGGCTCTACTTCTCCGGGGGCCGGCTGCAGCAGGTGACCGGCCGCACCGGCAGCCAGACCTTCACCGCGTTTCAGGCGCTGCGGCCGCTGCTGTGCTCCCGCTCGCTCGAGGGGAGCTTCGCCTTCCTCGAGCATGGGATCCCCAGTGGCTTCGGTGGCCAGACCACCGAGCAGGTGCTTGGCCGCGCCGTCGCCGAGCTCAACGAGGAGCAGCGCCGGGCGCGCGACGAGCTGCTGCGCAGCGCCCAGAAGCTCGAGGTGAACCCCGAGCTGCACCAGCTGTACGTCTCGGTCGGCCCGCCCGCCTGGCAGCCGATCGTCAAGGCGCTGTGCGAGGAGCAGGCGCTGCCGCGCGACGTGATGGCGAGGTTCCAGGTCACGCCGCAGGAGATGGCGGCGGTGCTGAAGGATCTGCTGCGCCGCGGCGTCGTGACGCTGACCACGTAGCGCGAAGGCGTATTTCCGGATATCTTTCCGGAAATGAAAAAGGCCCAACGAAAAGCACTGCAGAGCCATCGAAAGCACCAGAAGGCACAGGGACTGGTGCGGGTCGAGGTCCAGGCACCCGCCACCGACGTGGCGATGATCCGCGACGTGGTCAAGGAACTGCGGAAGGGCTCACGCCGGGCGGGCGAGGTTCGGAGTCTGCTGCGACGGGCGCTGATGCCTGAGAAGTCACTGCTGGAGCTGCTGGCGATCGACCTTCCCGATGAGGTGGTGGAGTCGGCGCTCGCTCGGCCGGTCGACCGCGGGCGGAAGGTCACGCTGTGAAGTGGTTGCTCGACACCAATGTCTTGTCGGAGTTGCGCAAGGGCGCCCGGTGTCACCCAGGCGTCGTTCGCTGGGTCGAGCAACAGCCCCAGGCCTCGCTGCACACCAGCGTCCTCGTGCTCGGAGAGATCCGTCGCGGCATCGAACGCCTGCGTCGCAAAGACGCCGGGCAAGCCAAGGTCCTCGCGCAGTGGCTCGAGCGGGTCCGTCAGGCGTTTGCTGGGAGGATTCTCGAGGTGACTGAGGAGGCGGCCGAGGCCTGGGGCCGCGCCGACGTTCCGAACCCAAGGCCAGTCGTCGATGGGTTGCTCGCGGCGACTGCAAGGGTCAACGGGCTCACGCTCGTCACGCGGAATACCGCTGACGCAGCGGACGTGGGGGTAGCTGTGTTCAATCCTTTCGAGGACCCAGGATGACGTCCGACTCAGACACGTTCCTGCCGTCGGCACTGCCCGATGGGACCGTTCTCCGTGTCCTCAATCCCTTCACTGGGCGCGCGCAGAGCAGGCTCATCGTTCAACGAGAGCGAGCCGGAACAATCGACGAATTGGAGCTGAGGTATCGGACTGCGGGCATCGCCGGAAGTCGGTTTGTCCTCTCGAGAACCGGGAGGCTCGCCGCTCTCGTCATGCTCCTTCCTGTCTCATGCACCGAGTGGTTCACGCGGCTACTCGACGACGAGTTCGTGAAGGAACCCGATGGCTCGCGGACATTCGAATTCGCGCAGCGCAGCCCCTTATGGGCACTGCTCGTAGATGACCTCGACGGTGCCGCCGGTGCCGGGGCAGGGCAGCAGCTCGATGCTCCCGTTGGGGTAGATGCTGTCGGGCGCGGCGCGGAAGAAGAGCCAGTCGGCGCCGTTGACCTTCACCTGCAGGTGGAGGTCGTCGTCGAGCGGGCGGGTGAGGCCGACGATGCAAAGCGTCCCGACGAGCCGCCCGCTGACCGCCTCGAGCGTCAGCGCGTAGTCCGGGTCGCAGGCGCTCACCAGGCCGCGGGGGCCGAAGGCGTGGGCGACCTGGGTGTAGCGCCAGGAGCCGGTGTTGCAGCCCAGCCCCTTCTCGAGGCCGACGATCGCCGCCACGCTCATCGAGCTGACGTCGGTCTTCAGCCCTTTGAGGAAGGTGACGAAGCTCGCCACCGACTCCGACGACTGGTCGTTTTCGTCGGAGAGGAAGACGATGCCCAGGTCCGCCTCGGGCCGGAGGAACCCGGCGTTGGTCGTGCTCAGCAGCGGCTCGGACAGCGCGGCGTGGGCGGCGGCGATCCCCTTCTCGATGCCGCTGCCGAGGATGCCCACCTTCACCATCGAGGAGAACGCGGCGTCGAGGTTCGGCGTCGCCGGGGTGAGGAAGGGCACCACCAGCCGGCCGCTGCGCGTGGACTTCACCATGTCGGTGGTGACGGTGCCGAGGTGGAAGTCGACCTGCGCCTTGGTGAAGGCCTTGATGAACGCCGCGAAGTTCGCCGCGAGCGCTTCCTGGTTGTCGCGCATGCTCCGCGAGTCGTCGACGACGAAGAGCACGTCGATCGGCCGCAGCGTCGTCGGCAGGACGTAGGTCTCGACGTTGAACGGGTTGCACGCGGGGACGAACGGACCGCCGTCGGGGGAGCCCCCGTCGAGCAGGCCGCCGTCCGGCAGCCGCTGCGGCCCCGGAGGGAAGCGGTAGACGTCGCTGCGCCCGCACCCGAGCGCGCCGAGCACCAACACCGCTGTCCAGACGACCCAACGCCACATCGCTACCTGCCCGACGGCTGCCCCACGGCTCTTTGAGGCCACCGAAGCCAGCAAGCCTACGGCTCTTCGGCTGCCAAAGTCCTGATCGCCTGCTCGATGTCACCCTGCTGGGGGACCGAGGCCATCTCCAGCGCGTCGGCGAGGCCGATGCCGGGCACGAACTTCCCAGCGAGCAGCTTCGGCGCGGCGGCGAGCCGGTAGAACAGCTCTTCGACCGTGCGGCGCAGCAGGTGTTCCCCGAAGTTGGTCACCTCGGTGTCTTCGTTGACGAAGAGGACCCGACCGGTCTTCTCGACGCTGGCCTTGATCTTCTCCCAGTCGTACGGCCAGAGCGTGCGCAGGTCGATCACCTCGGCGTCGATGCCGTCGGCGGCGAGGGTGTTCGCCGCCTTGAGGCACATCGGCAGCGTCCGCCCGTAGCTGACGACGGTGAGCCGGGTGCCGGCGCGCACCACCTTCGCCTCGCCGATCGGCACCGCGAAGTCGGTCACCTCGGGCCACTTCGGCTTCCACTTCGTCCGGTCGCCCAGCGGAGCGTCGATCATCTTCGACAGCTGCTTGTCGTCACCCGGCTCTCCGGGGATCAGCTCTTCGCCGCGCACCCGCAGCAGCGCCTTCGGCTTGAGGTACATCACCGGGTTCTTGTCGCGGCAGGCGGAGATCATCAGCCCGTAGGCGTCGAGCGGGTTGCTCGGCATCACGATCTTCCACCCGGGGATGTGGGTCGCCGTCGCGTCGAAGGAGTGCGAATGGTAGATGCTGCCGCGAATTCCGCTGCCGACCGGCGTCATCACCACCATCGGCAGGTTCCAGTCGCCGTAGCTGCTCCAGCAGGTGTTCCCCGCGAGCTTGAGCAGGTCGATGGTGTTGTAGATGTAGTCGCAGAACTGGATCTCCGCGACCGGGTGCTGGCCGGCCATCGCCAGGCCCATCGCGGCGCCGATGATTCCGCGCTCGTCGAGCGGCGAGTTCCAGGTGGTCTTCAGCCCCTGGGTGACGGTGAAGACCCCGCCCAGCGGCGGGCCGACGTCCTCACCGAAGATGTCGGTGATCCCGAGATTCTCTTCAGCGTAGTGAAGCGCCAACCGAATGGCCTGGGCCATGCTCGCCATCAATCACTCCGCGTAGATGTGCTTCCAGATGTCGCTGCCTTGAGGCTGGGGCTCGTCGCGCACCTGCCGCGCCTCGGCGGCGATCGCCTCCGTCCACTTCGCCCGCAGCGCCTCACCCTCGCCCTTCTTCAGCACCCCGTGCTTGAGCAGCTTCGCCTCGAACAGCGCGAGGCAGTCGGGCTCGTCGGGGCTGAGGTTCGCGCCCGACGCCGACGAGTGGCCGAAGAGCCGCGAGACGTTCGCCTCGACCAGGTACGGCTTGCGCTCGGTGCGCACGTACTCGATCGCCTCTTTCAGCTCGAGGTAGCTGCTGAACGGGTCGTTGCCATCGATCGTCTTGGTGCGCATCTGGAATGCGACGCCCCGGTCTGA
>JAYVRT010000027.1:0-2722 GCA_043776025.1 Archangiaceae bacterium
CGCCAGCGCCTCTTCGTACGCCGCGCGCGCGATGCCAATCGCCTGGGCAGCGATCCCGATCCGGCCGCCGTCGAGCGTGCTCATCGCCACCTTGAACCCCTCGCCTTCCTTGCCGAGGATGTTCTTCGCCGAGACCTTCATGTCCTCGAAGAAGATGGTGCAGCTGTGGGCGCCGGTGATGCCCATCTTGTTGTCCGGCTTCTGGCGGTTGAACCCAGGGGTCGAGGTCGGCACGAGAAAGGCGGTGATCCCTTTGTTCGCCTTGCTCTTGTCGGTCATCGTGAAGAGCACGATCGCGTCGGCCTTGGGCCCGACGGTGATCCAGTTCTTCGAGCCGTTGATCACATAATCGTCGCCCTTCTTCACTGCCACCGTCTGCTGCGCCGCCGCGTCGCTGCCGGCGTTGGGCTCTGTCAGGCCGAAGCAGCCCAGCTTCTCGCCGCGGGCGAAGGGAATCAGGAACTCCTTCTTCTGCGCCTCGGTGCCGAACTTCATCACCGGATCGCAGTAGAGCGAGTTGTTCACGCTCATGATCACACCCGTGCTGCCGCAGCCCCGGCTGATCTCCTCGATCGCCAGCGCGTAGCAGACGTTGTCGAGGCCGGCTCCGCCGAGCGCCTCCGGAACCGCCACCCCCAACAGCGACAGCTCGCCCAGCTTCTTCACCGCGGCCTCCGGCCAGGCGTGCTGCTCGTCCCACTTGCGGGCGT
Organism: Archangiaceae bacterium; assembly: GCA_043776025.1. Taxonomy (GTDB): domain Bacteria; phylum Myxococcota; class Myxococcia; order Myxococcales; family Myxococcaceae; genus JAYVRT01. Next base: position 711 of record JAYVRT010000027.1, read on the forward strand.
TGGGAATCAGCTCCTTGGCGGCGAACTTCCGGCAGAGCTTCTGGATGTCGCGCTGGATGTCGGTCAGCTCGAAGTTCATGCCGCACGGATTATCAACTTCACCGCCCCGGCGTATAGGACGACCTGCCATAGTGCCGTCGCAGATGCCGACGCCGGATCAGGTGCGGGCCGCGGTCCTCGCGCTCTATCGGGTCAGAGCGGTCGAGAAGCCCCCAGAGGCCGATGGGATGCGCGAGGTCTGGCACCGGTCCGGATCGGGTGTCGACCTGCTCTCCGTCGTCGACTTCGAGGGGAAGCTGACCCAACAGGAGCTGACCTTCTTTGGTGACGTGATGCACTGGAGCCGGCGCGGTGGCTTGCGAAGCGGGCGGGTGCACGATCCGTCGAGCAGGGAACCCTCGTCGTCAGACGGCGTTCGCTTCGACCCCGTCCTCTCCCCCGAGCGGCTCCAGCGCGCCCACGCGGCGGTCGCCGGCTACGACGGGGCGGACCTCTACCTGCTCCACCTGCATGACGTCCTCGTTGCGGCGGTCCAGGGCCGCCCGTGGAACGAGGCGCGGGTGATCAGCAAGGTCTCGGACTCGCAGCCGATGGTCGCCCCGCCCGATCCGCGCGCGCGGGCGGTGCGGCTCGCTGCCGCCACCGCGGTCCTGTTGCTGCTCGCCGCCGCGATCCTCTGGTGGGCTACTTTCCGGTGAAGTTCGCCGCGCGCTTCTCGACGAAGGCCGCCATCCCTTCGCGCTGATCCGAGGTGCCGAAGAGCAGCCCGAAGGCCTGCCGCTCGAGCTCGCACGCCGCCCCGAGGCTCAGGTCCGCGCCGTGCTCGATCACCCGCTTCGCTTCGGCGATCGCCACCGGGCCCCGCTTGGCGATCTTGCCCGCGATCTCTTTGCAGTGCGGCATCAGCTTCTCCGGCGGGAGCACCTCGAGCGCCAGCCCGAACTCCTTCGCCTTGGCCGCGTCGATCATCTCTCCGGTGAAGATCAGCTCCTTCGCCCGCGCGCGCCCCAGCAGCCGCGTCAGCCGCTGGGTGCCGCCGAAGCCGGGGATCACCGCCAGCGTCACCTCGGGGAGCCCGAAGCGGGCCTTCTCCGAGGCGTAGATGAAGTCACAGGCGAGCGCGAGCTCACAGCCACCGCCGAGCGCGAAGCCGTTGACCGCCGCGATCGTCGGGACGCTCAGGTTCTCCAGCGCCGCCAGGGCCCGGTGACCGGCCTGGGAGAACGCCAGCGCCTGGGCGGTGGTCAGCGTCGCCATCTCGGCGATGTCCGCGCCCGCGACGAACGCCTTCTCGCCGGCGCCGGTGACGATCACTGCCCGGGCGTCGGCCCGCGCCGCGACCTCGGCGACCGCCTGCTCCAGTTCTCGCAGCGCCTGGGCGTTGAGCGCGTTGAGCGCCTTCGGCCGGTTGACGGTGATCACCGCGATCGCGCCGTCCCATTCGAGGTTGATCAGTTCCATCGTGCTCTCCGGTCAGTACTTGTGGAAGCCGCGGCCGGACTTCTTCCCCAGCCAGCCGGCCTCGACGTATTGCCGCAGCAGCGGGCACGGCCGGTACTTGCCGTCGCCCAGCCCGTTGTGGAGCACCTCGGCGATCGAGAGGCAGGTGTCGAGCCCGATGAAGTCCGCCAGCGCCAGCGGCCCCATCGGCTGGTTGGTGCCGAGCTTCATCGTGGTGTCGATGTCCTCGGCGGAGCCCACGCCTTCCATGAGCGCGGAGAACGCTTCGTTTATCATGGGCATCAAGATGCGGTTGGCGAGGAAGCCCGGGTAGTCCTTGGAGACGGTGGTCGTCTTGCCCAACTTCTCGGCGAGCGCCTTCGTCGCCGTCCATGTCGCGTCAGACGTCGCGATGCCGCGGATGATCTCCACGAGCTTCATGACCGGGACAGGGTTCATGAAATGCATGCCGATGAACCGGTCCGGCCGCTTGGTGCCCGCACCGAGCCGCGTGATGCTGATGCTCGACGTGTTCGTCGCGAGGTTGGTCTCGGGCCCGCAGATGCCGTCGA
>JAYVRT010000028.1:0-9034 GCA_043776025.1 Archangiaceae bacterium
GCCCGACGCGCCGCGAGAGGTCCGACTGGAACAGCCCGCGTGGGTCGACCCGGGCTTTGAGAGCCAGCCACTCGTCGCGGCGAGGGTACATCCGGGCGAAGGACTCCGGCCCGACGAACGCGTCTTTGCCCAGGTAGACACGACCTCCGGCGTCGGCCACGAGCGCGTCGAGCCGGTGCGCGAGCGCCGCGGTGTCGGTGCGGATCGGCAGATCGATCGCGAGCGTGAAGCCGTCGAGGGGAAACGAGAGCGGCGCGGCGTTCTGAGGCCCCATCCGCTTGAGCACGTTGAGCGTCGGCAGCGCGGAGGCGGCGACGATTACCTCGAGCAGCTCGCGCAGCTTGGCGGCGCCCGCGCCGCGGGGAATGACGAACTGGTACTGGGTGAAGCCGCGCCGCCCGTAGCCCCGGTTCCAGTTGGAGATCGCATCGAGCGGGTAGAAGAACTGGTCGGCATGGACCAGCGGCGCAGCGCGGGCCAGCACCTGCTTGATCACCCCGTGCAGCACCCGCAGCGTCAGCGGGTTCAGCGTGAGCTCCGGCAGCTCGAAGGGGATGTCGACCAGCGGCGCGCCGCCGACCTTGAGCGGCGCGCGGGCCAGCCGCTTCGGAAGCTCCTCGATGGTGGCGTGGTCTCCGACGGTGAGCACCCCGCGCCCCAGCCGCGCGCCGGTGGCGAGGGGATCGATCGTCGCCACCGAGTACGGGAAGCGGCCGTCGTGCAGCGCCATCAACTCGAGGAGCCCTTCGAGGTCGTCCGCGACGAACGCCTGCTGCCGGAAGTAGGTGGTGGTGATTCGACGCAGCTGCAGCGTCGCGTCGAGCACCACGCCCAACAGCCCCATGCCCCCGAAGCAGGCGTAGAAGAGCTCGGGCGACTCGGTGCGGCTCAAGCTCACCACCTCGCCGTCGGCGAGCATCAGCCGCAGCGAGCGCACCGACTCGAGGAACGAGCCCTGCGAGTGGTGCGCCTTCCCATGCACGTCGTTGGCGATGCACCCGCCGACGGTGACGCTGCGGGTCCCCGGCGTCACCAGCGGGAACCAGCCGCGGGGAGCGAACACCTCGATCAACTGCGAGAGCGAGACGCCGGCTTCACACCGCGCCGCTCCGGTCGCCTCGTCGAACGAGAGGATCCGATCAAAGCGGGTCATCTCCACCACGACGCGACCGTCGTTGAGGGCGGCGTCGCCGTAGCTGCGGCCCAGGCCACGGGCGATCGTCCCTCGCTCGTCGAGCGCCGCCCGGACCCCGGCCTCCGTCTGTGGCGTCAGCAGCTGGCACCGCGAGCGAGGCCAGCGGCCCCAGCCGAACAGCTCGGTCGGCGTGCCGTTCACGTCGAGGCCTCGTCGAACGCGTCCCCTTGAATCACTCGGTGGGAGTCGTCCGGCACCAGCCAGAACAGTTCGCCGCGATGAATGACGCCACCTGTCTCCATGTTCCGCTCACACAGATATGCCCCAGCCGAATGTCGGGCAATGATGCACTGGATGGGAATTCTGCCACTGGCGTCGCTACTCCTTTTCGCCGCTCCCGAGTGGAAGCAGGTGAAGTCATCCGACGGCATCACTGTCGAAGCCCGCCCGGTCGAGGGCTCGTCGTACGCCGAGCTGCGCGCGACGACCACGGTGGCGGTGCCGGTGGACGCGCTGTGCGCGGGAGCGTTCGGGACCAGCCGGGTAGATCCGAAAGAGCCGTCGCTCAAGTCGCGCAAGGTCCTCTCCGAGAGCGCCGACGAGCGCGTGACCTACGATCAGATCAGCCCGCCGGTCGTCGCCGACCGCGACTACGCGGTCCGCACCCGCAGGGAGAAGGCGACGCCCGACACCTGCCGCGTCACCGTCGACATCGCGAAGGACCTCGCGCCCCCCGTCGTGTCGGGCCTCGTGCGGATCGAGAAGCTGCGGTGCGTCTGGGACTTCGTGCCCCAATCGGACGGCAAGACGAAGATCACCTACGTGGTGTGGACGGATCCGAACAGCCCTCTTCCCGCCTTCCTCGTCGAGTCGTCGCGCCAGAGCCTGATGATCGTCTGGGTGAAGCTCGTCATCGAGCGGGGGCAGGCCGCGGCGAAATGACCACCGTCTGCTCCGCAGGCGCACTTGCGTGGGTCCACGTCGCGCGCTGATCGACGCACTCGATGCTGCCCGCCGAGACCTCGAAGCGCGCTCCGTCGGGGTAGTGCAGCCGAGGGACGTAGAGGAGGCTCGGCGCGGTCACCGCCGGGTCGTGGCGCAGCACCAGCTCGAAGCGGCGCGAGTCCAGGTCGAACCCGTAGCGAACCGGTGTGCCGGCGAGCGCGAGCGGCCGCGGGCGGACCGCGGCGATCGCCCGGGTGTCTTCCGGGCTGTCGAGGCTGAAGATCGACAGGTCCTCTCCGTTCCACCCGTCGCCCCGCGCGTGGGTGTTGTCGGCGCAGTAGTTCCACAGCGTCGCGCTCACCCCGGCGTCTTCCACCGCGGTCATCGTCCGGTCCATCGCTGCGCGCTGAAGCGCGTAGTCACCGGTTCGGTAGGCCGCTCCACCGCGCAAGTCGAAGGCGATCCCCAGTTCGCCCACCAACAACGGCATCTGTCGTTGATGGGCCTCGGCCGCCAACCGCCCCAGCTGCTGCGCGAAGCTCTTGCGGATTCGTCCGGCGCCGAACACCGGCCGCTGCGTAAATGCGTCCGCGGCGAGGTAGGAGCGGAAGTCCTTGAGGAACAGGACGTAGCCGTCGTACCAGTGCGGCGCCCAGACCCCCGGCCGAGTCCCTCTCCAGGCGGGCCCCGCCTTGAACGGCTCGCCCTGAAGCAGCACCGCCAGCCGGGGCTCGATCCGGTGAATCCGTACTGCTCCCTCGGCGAGGAAGGGCCCGAGGAAGTCGTCAGCGAACGACACCGCGCGGCCGGCGACCTGCGAGAAGTGATCGGGCCTGAGCAGCCGCGGTGGGGCCTCGTTCGCCCAGACTCCATTCTCGAGCCACGGGCAGCCGCCCCGCCACGCGCGGCGCCCGTTCGGGTTGACGAGCTGTCGGCCGACGACGCGGGGGCCGAGCAGGCCCCGGTGAAAGCGCTTCACCTCGACGCTGCGCCCCATCCCCAGCGCCATCGACTGCAGCGGAGACGGCATCAGCCCGACCTCCACCGGCGCGCCTGGGACCTGGAGATCCTGCCACCCGATGTAGCCGCCCGAGGGCTCGTTGAGCAGATCCACCCCGAAGACGTTCGGCCGCGCGCCGACGCGGCGAACCACCTGCTCCACCGCGCCGAAGAAATGCTCCTGGAGAAACCGCTGCGCGCTGCCGCCGTCGATTCGGGTCTTCGGCGCGAAGGTGTCTCCGCCAAAGAAGAGCGTGAACATCGTCGCCGCGCCCAGCTTTTCCGCGTTGGTCGGCCAGATCATCTTCGGCGGCGGGCCCGGATGCTGGCCCTCGAGGAAGGCCGCCCCGGTTTCGTGCAAGGCGTCGACGTCGAAGCCCGCAGCCTCCAGGGTCCACCTCGGAGCGCCGTCCCCACCGGTGAAGCGGCTCCAGACGTCCTGGTGGAAGTCGAGGAAGACGTCGAGCCCGTGGTCCGCGGCGCGGCCGATCAACGCGTCGAGGAAGTCGAGGTACGCGAGATCGTACCGGCCTGGGCCGTCGTGCTCGATCGCCTCCCAGGTGACGACCAGCCGCAGCGTCGTCAGGCCCCACCGGCTCAGCCGCCCGAAGTGCGCGGCGGCGTCCTCGAGCGCGAAGAGCCGGCCGACGAAGCTGTCCCCGAAGCGCGGCAGCTTCGAGCTGCCTCCCAGGTTCACCCCGCGAAGCACCAGCGTCCGCCGGTGCTCGTCGATGAACCGCTCGCCCTCGATCCGAATCATGGAACCATGCCCGTCCTCGGCTCACCGCGATCAGCCGACCAGGGGATTTCTCGTCGCCAGTCGGGGGAATCGTCCGAAGTCGCGATCCGCGGTCCACAGCTCGCTGACCCCGTGCTCGAGGCACAAGGCGGCGATTCGGGCGTCGTGGACCCTCGGCCCGATGATCCGGCCGGCGACGATCAACTGCGAGAGACGCTCGAAGTGCCCGTCGCCCTCTGACAGCAAGACCAGGGAGGGCGCCTTGAACAGCTCCGCGAGAAATTCGAGCGCGACCTGCGCCCGAGTCGGGGGGCTGAAGATTCCTGCGTGCGTCACCTTCGCGAAGAACTCATGCACGCAGGGCCAGGGGAGAGCCCAGGGCGCGCTCTGCTCGGCGAGCGATCGGACCCGGCTCGCCGCTGTCGCGTGCCACGGGCTCTCCTCACGATGCGCGTACACCAGGATATTGGTGTCGAGCGCGATCACGGCTCGTGAACCATCGGCAGGTCGTACGCGAGGTCCCGAGGCAGGTCCCAGCTGACACCCCGTTGAAGCTTGCCACCCCGCACCGTGACCAGCTTCAGGCGGAACGGGCGCCGCCGCTTTTGGCGGGCCTCGAGCACGGAGCGCAGGCCTTCCTCGACGAGGGCCCGAAGCGTGGTCCCCTCGGCTGCGGCCACGCGCTTCGCCTCCGTGAGGACGCCCGGAGCAATCTCGATGGTCGTCTTCATATGGGTACCCATATCACGGCCCTCCGACTGAGCGAAGCGCGCGGCGCCTGCGCCTCAAGGGGTCGGCGCCGGGACTTTGAACGCGAAGGCGAAGAATGCGGCGCCGCCAAGAAAGACAAACGCCACCACGTGGTTCCAGGCGAGCTTCTCTTTGAGCACCAGCACCGCGAAGCCGATGAAGATCACGAGCGTCACCACCTCCTGAATGATCTTGAGCTGGAACCCAGAGAACAGGCCGTAACCCCAGCGATTGGCTGGCACCGCGAGGCAGTATTCGATCAACGCGATCCCCCACGAAATCAGGATCGCCTTCCACAGCGGCCACTCGCGGCCGTACTTCAAGTGCCCATACCAGGCGAAGGTCATGAAGACGTTCGAGGCGACCAGCAGCAGGACAGTAGGCATGCCAGCCACACTACTGAATGCCCGGTCGGCGTCAGAGGAAGGCAGCGAAGTTGATCGCCCTACATCCGCTCGTCGAAGCGGCGGGAGATTGATCTGCCCCTCGGGCAACCGAGCCCATAGGTCCACTCGACGAAGTTTGCCCGTGCCGGGTGCCGAGGAGCTACCGACGCATGCCTCGCTACGAGATGGTCGAAGGCGGCTCGAGCAAGTTCTGGGCAATCTGTTCATCTCGCGCGGCACTACGACGAGATCGAGCGCGGGACCCGGGCCGATCCGAGCCAGGGCGGCAGCCGTCCGTCGGGGCAAAAGGCAGTGAGCCGGGCTCGATTCAAGGTTGGGCGCGGCTCGAGGTTTTCGTCATCCAGCAACCCGAGGAATCGAAGCGCATTCTTCCCGCGAATCTCTGCCATCGCAGCGGCGCTCAGCACGCTCGTCAGGGTCTGATTCCATCGACGGTAGTACTCGCTGGCGTCCTGCGACATCGTGTTCATGAACCAGTCGCTCCCGTACATCACTCGGCGGCCGACCCGCGCATCTTCGACCGCTGCCTTCAGCATCTTGACGTATTGAGGCTCGGTCGCGAGCTCAGAATTGCCGAGATCGAGAAAGACGAACTTCGACTTCTTCACCAACTCGAGTGCCTCGCAGAACCATGACTCCTGTTCCCTGCCGCAGACCGCGCCTTGATCGGGGTGTTGAAGCCCGTCGAGGTGGCCACCGTGGGCGAGGTTGAGTCGTAAATCTGGAAATGTCTTCAGCACCTGACCCCACCACTTTGGACGTCCGCAATCGGCGAACGTCGGGCCAAAGGAATTGAAGGAACCGCAATGCGCCATCACCGGGACCTGATTCCGCTCGCACCAAGCGTAGAAACGACGCAGCGCCGCGTCGAGCCCGGCGCCGAGCGACAGGTCGCCCAGGTCCTTGCGGTCGGTATTCCCCGTCGCCTGGAAACCGACCGGCGGATAAAGCTTCACTCCCAGAAAGCCTCCGCGTTCAATTGCGTACCGAACGAGCCCGAAGCTTCCGCCCACCAGTTGCTTTCCGGTGTGCACGTCCGCAGTGGGCACTACCGCTTTGCTCCACTCCCCTGGCGTCGGGGCGGGCAAGTCCGGCTCGATACCGTCGAATAGCGCTGCCGAAGAGTAGACCTGCGGTTGAAACTCCAGCTCTCGTAGCGGGTCGAACGCTGCGAACGGGTGAATGCGAACTTGCGGCGCGAGGCCCGGGATCTTTCCGAGAATAGAGGCCTTCGCGAGCCGCTCGAGTAACTGGATCTGTTGAGCGGGAGGCGTCGGCGACGCCTCTCGATGCGTTCGTGAGGCGGGGGCCTCACCTGTCCAGTAATCGAAGTCCACGAGCGACGGTGTGAAGAGGCTGACCTCCGGGTAGGTCGTCGCCAGGGCGCCGGCCTCTTGCATCCGCGCGTTCGCTCCGACGCGAAAGAAATCCGCGAGCCGTGGGAGGAAGAACATCAAGATGCGCTTCAGGATCTTTCCTCGTACTGACAGACCCTTCTCGACCCGCTCTCCCGGCACTGGCAGGAGCAGTTGGCGAATCTCCTGAGGTAACTCCGGATCGAGCATCCGGCTTTCCCAGTCGCCGAGGTCGTCGAGCTTCGAGAGCGCGAATTCGATCGGGTCCACGCCATCCGGGGGCAGCGCCTTGGTCTTCGTGTCCTTCAGCACCTGGGCCAGCATCAACTTCTCGAAGTCCGCGCCGGTGAGTCGCGAGCGGGCGGGGGCCAGCGCGTGGCTGATCTTGCCGTCAATCGCGTCGGCCATGGAACGCATCTCGGTGAAGTAGTCGGTGGACGTGGCGCGCGAGTCGAGCTCGATCGCCTCGAGCGCGCTGCGGATGATTCCCACCAAGCCCGGCGAAAATCTCGTCGATTGCGTCTTCTCGAGGAACCTCAACACAGGAAGATCGGTGCCGTTGAAGAGGTGGCAGTGAATGTCGACCGTGGTCTCGACGGTCTTGTTCAGAGATTCGGAGACGCGCAGCCCGGTCTCTGCCAACGGCTTGACACAAGCGCTCCCCAATAAGGTTGCCGCCGCGCCCAGCAACTGGCGTCGGCTCCACGGTCCCGCTTCCCTCTGAATCGACATCCGAGCACCTCGGTGACGCTGTCTGATGATTTTCGGTAAAATTTGCACAGTTCAAGTAACAAGGCGGGCGGGATTTTTCGGGGGCTCCATGCATCGACGGGTGACGAACGCATTGATCGCGTTGACGGTTGTTCATGTCGGCTGCGTCACGCCCCCCGAGACGACGCGCGAGACGCCGAGGGTGGCGGCCCCTGCCACAGCGGCAACAGCGCTCGAGACGGTCGCGCCGGTCAAAGGATGCACCGAGCCTGCCGTGGGTGCGGCCGGCTCGCGGCGGCTGGCGTTGCTGGTCGGGGTCGGCAACTACAAGAATCGGGGAATTCCGACGCTGCTCGCACCCGTCAACGACGTCGCCCACGTGCGTCAGGTGCTCAAGGATCGCTTTGAGTTCCCTGATGAGAACGTGTGCGTGCTGACCGACGCCGCCGCAACCGTTGGTGCCTTCCGCGAGATGTTCCTGAAGTCACTCGTCGACCGCGCTGAGCCCGGCGACGTCACCCTCGTCTACTTTTCCGGCCACGGGTCCCAGCAGCCGGATGTGAGCAACCCTCCCGACGAGGGCGACGGTCAGGACGAGACCTGGGTGCTTTACGACTCCCGGACCCCCGGGATGGACGACCTCGTCGATGACGAGGTCGATGGGCTGATCCACAAGCTATCGGCGAAGACCTCGAACGTGACGGTGATCCTCGACTCGTGCAACTCGGGAAGCGCGGCAAAGGCGGTTTTTGAAATCAACAAGACTGTGAAGGGAATTCCGTCGGCGAAAGCGACGGGGAACGTCGGGGTGCCGTTGGGTACGGATCACGAAACGCCGCTCGAGCTGCTGCCGAACCTGGTCCTGCTCACTGCGGCGAAAGACGGAACCTCCGCGATCGAGATCGATGGACACAGCCTCTTCACTGAGGCCCTGCTCGCAGTCTTCTCAGAAGCCGGCGACAGCCCTCTCCTCTATTCGCAAGTACGCCAGCTCGTGCCACCTCGCGTCCCGCCTCCTCAGATCACTTCTTACCAGGGGCAGCTGACGCGCGAAGTTCTCGGCACCCGCGTTTTTTCGCGACCCCTCGGATGGGAAATCAAGGAACTCGGCCCACCGATCAAGCTGATTGGCCCGCCTTCGCCATGGATGGGGGTTGGTAGCGAGCTGCGGATCTACCCACCGACTCTCAGGGGGACCGCGTACCAAGATCCGGAGCAGGCCAAGGCGACGGTGGTTGTTCGCGAGATGCATGGCGTGACCGCACTAGCGACGATCCGGGAGACCAACGCCAAGGCGTCGAAACCCGAACTTGGAGACCTCGCGATCCCCTTCAAGGTCGCCGACGCGAAGCTCAAGATCGCGGTCGGGATCCGGCCTGCGACACAAGCAGGTGGACTTCCCAAGGCCCGCGCCGATCAGGTGGTGGCTGCGATCCAGAAAGACCCCGATGCGGCGCGGCTGGTCGAAGTCCGCTCAACGAAGCTCGACTTTGAGCTCAGCGTCATCGGCGATGGAAGCTGGGGGCTGATCGACAGCGAGGGCTTCACCAGCAACCGCTTCGACTCGGGGCCGACCGGGCCCGCCGCTGTTGCTGCTGGGCTGGTTCGGCACGCCCGCGTGAAGGCGCTCAAGCAGCTACACGGAGAGCCCGGCAAGGCCCTTAAAGACGAGGAGACCCTGCGCGTAGAACTGGTACCCGCCCCCAGCACCGAACAGGCCGCCTGTGGGACACCGCACGTCAAAGACTGGGTTCCGGCTGGGCCCGGCGAGGAACAAGTCGTTCCGCTCTGCGTCGCCTTTCATGTCCGGGTGACCCTGGCGGCCACCGCCGCGGCGGGGCTACGGGTGGGCGGCGTGCTGCTGTCGAGAGACGGGAGCATCACCGGCTTCGGCGACGGCAGCGCGGCGCTCGCGCCCGGCGATCACTTCGACTTCCCCCTCATCCTTCGAGGGTGCCTGCCGGAGAACATCACCGAGCAGGTCCGGGTCTTC
>JAYVRT010000029.1:0-2716 GCA_043776025.1 Archangiaceae bacterium
GACGTCGTCGGGCGCGGGGGGGCTTTCCCTCTGCGCGCCTTCGCGGCGCACGGCCTCTGGTTGGCGGCTCCGTTCACGCTGGCGCTCTGCCTGCCTGCCTCGGCTCTGGGCCGAGGCGGGTCTGCACGACGCGTCGGCGATGACAGGCCGCCCCGGCCCGGTCGCGCTGGTGGCCCTGGCCGGCGTGCTCTGGCCGATTCTCGGAACGCGGGCGGTCGTCGGCTCGACCGCCGGCTTGCTGGGCGCGCTCCGGCCAGGCCTCGGCCTGTGCCTCGCCCTGACCCTGCTGCTGGTCATCTTCGCGCACCTGATGATCTGGAACGGCGTCGCCTCCGACGAGCTCGGCCTGGGCCTGTGGGCCTTCTGTCTGCGCGCCCTCGCCGGCCTCACCGTGCTCGGCGCTGGCTGGCTTCACGGGCTGTTGGTGCACGCGCGTTCGATCGAGCTCGGTTATCCGCTCGACGCCCGCTACCAGGTTGCGGCGGTCCCTGGCGCGGTACCCGCCAGAACCCGCGGCCGGGACAAGTCCCCGTGACCCGCGCAGCTCACTTGCCGAGCGGGACCCAAATGAAGAAGACGAGGAATCCGCCGCGGGTCGAGTCCGGTGGCGTCCACGGAGCAACCACGACGGCGACGTAGTTGGGCTCGCCGCTCAACAGCGCCTCGGAGAACCGCACGCTCGCGAGGTTGCCGACGAAGGTGTGCGTCGCGGTGGCCCGCCGCCCGGTGTCGTTGGCGCCTCGTAAGACGAGCTCGTGTTGAAGCTCTTGAGGGGTCCTCCCCTCGGCCAGCCTCCCAACCACGAACTCGCTCGGGTCAGAGGGAAAGGTCATCCACTTGTCCTCCGCGAGCCCCAGACGCGCCCGCTCGGCGAAGAGCCGGGTGATGAGCTCCTTCGTCGCGTCCAGCGTGCTTCCTTTCGGCGGAGCCCGATAGAAGATGACGCGCAGCCTGGTGTTGCCGCCGTCCTTTGCCGTCCCGAGGGCGAGGCTCGTCACGTAGCGGTCGAGGAGCACCGCCCTCTCGTCGGGCTGGTTCATCAGCACGTCCACCTGCCACGCAACGTCGTCGCCGATGACGGTTCCGCTGAAGAGCGTGGCGCTGAAGATCGGCCGACGAACCTCGGTTCCCGCGAGGAGTCCGCGATCAATCAGCCGTTCCTCCTCCGCGGTGTGGACCGCGACGAGCTGCGCGACGAGCGCGTCGGCGAACGTCGACTCGTCCTCCTCGACCGCCAGGGGCGGCAGTTGCGCGCGCGCGCGGACGCGATTGAGCTCCACCGCGAAGCGCTGCGCAGGGCGACCCTCATTCCCGGCGGCCGCGGGAATTCGCCGCGTGTAGGCCAGCGGAGCCTCCGCCGACGTGATGACGAGAGTCAGCACTGCCTCGGAAAACTCCTTGCCCTCGACGTCGCCACGCATGTCGATCGTGGTGGCGGCGGAGCCGGGTGCGATCGGGCAACGGAACCGGAAGCGCGGAGCCCTCACGCTGGGATCGCGGGTACAGGGAACGGCTCCGAAGTCGCCGACGGTGGCCCAGGTGTTTAGGTCGCCAAACGGCCGAACGAGCTCTCCCTCGAGCTTCAGCCCATTCTCACCCCCGTTGAACAGCGTCGTCGAGGCGAGCTTCACCCCCGGGTGGTTGGTCGCGATGTAGATTGACCAGCTCCCGTCGGAGCAGTTGGCCGAGACCCCGGACGTGGCGTCAGCGCCGGCCGCCCGGTTTTCGATCATGTGCACCCAGAGGCCCTGCTCGATTCGCTTGTGGCGGTCCGCCGCGATCGCGCAGTCGGTCGTGTTCCACCGCTCGAACTGCGAGCCAGGCAAATCTCCGACAACCCCGCAGCGGCCCGCCACGTGGCGCATGAACAGGTCATCGGGGCGCGTGCCGCCGCGCAGGTGCATGAACCGGCCGAGCTCGCGTGCGTAGCAGTTGAGCCCGGTGGTCAGCGTCGCTCCCTGCGAGACGAGGAACTCCTCCCACTCTCCTTCCGCCACCCGGTTGCCCGACGACGCCGCGACGGGAAACGGGCCGATGAAGTTCCACTCGAGCACCCGGAGGGTGCCCGACGGCGCTGGGGGCGGCGATTTGACTGGACGCTGTGCGAGCCTCAGCAGCTCGGCCCGAAGCCCTTCGGGATCCTGCCGAACCCTTAGCGTGGCGCACCCGCTGACACAGCTGAGCGCGAGCAGCGTGGCCGCCAGGCTGCGAGTCATCGGCGCCCTCCCCATGAACCGACCACCCAGATAGCACCCGATGGCTGACGGAGTACCGACTTCAGTTGTATGCAGCCGCGCCCCATGAGCGCGCTCGTCCCCGGTCAGAAAGTCCGCTACCTCCCGCAGCCCGAATGGGGCGTGGGCCACCTGCTGCGCCTGGAGGACAACGACACCAAGGCGCTGGTCGTCTTTCCCGCGCGCGAGGGCGGCCCGATTCTCGTCGCCAACCGCCAGGGGGCGCTCAAGCCCGTGGCGCTCGCCATCGGAGACGCGATCGTCACCACCGCGGGCAAGACCGGGAAGGTCTCGGCCGAAGTCGACGGCACCGAGGATCTGCGCCGGTACCGTCTTGCCCTTGACGACGGCACCACCGAGCAGCTGGCCGAGTCCGAGCTGCGAGCGCTGCCGCCGCGGCCCGACCTGATCTCGACGCTCAAAGAGGGCCGGGTCGGTGATTCGACGAACTTCCTGCTGCGGCGCAGCGCGCTCCAGCTCGA